>NZ_JBGQOI010000014.1:0-180424 GCF_052113765.1 Pseudomonas sp. W22_MBD1_FP4
GTGGATCAGCCAACTTATGCTTGGACTGAAACTCCGCCATCGGGAGCAAGCCCCCTCCCACGTTTGGATCTTCAATGTTTGCTGGACCGCGTCAGAGCACCTTATCCAGGGTGATCGGAAACTCCCGCACCCGCTTGCCGGTGGCATGGTAAATCGCGTTGGCTACCGCCGCCGCTACCCCGACAATGCCGATCTCGCCAACACCCTTGGAACCCAGTGCATTGACGATCTCGTCGTGCTCTTCGACAAATACCACGTCAATCTCGCCGATATCGGCATTCACCGGGATGTGGTACTCGGCCAGGCTGTGGTTCATGTAGCGCCCCAGTTGATGGTCGATCTGGGTTTCTTCATGCAATGCCATGCCGATTCCCCACACCACCCCGCCGAGAATCTGGCTGCGGGCCATCTTCGGATTGACCACACGCCCGGCCGCAATCGCGCTGACCACACGTCGCACTTTGATTGTTCCCAGGTCTTCGTCCACCTGGACCTCGACGAACACCGCCGAGTGGGTGGCGGTGGCGTAACCCTCGCGTTTTTTGTCCGGCTCGCTGTCGACCTGCACTTCCAATGCGTCTTCGCCACTGTCCTTGACCAACTGCGCCAGCGACACACTCACGTCACCGGTGTGCAGTTGGCCGTCTTCAAAGCGAACGGACTCGGCGTCCTTGAACACCGGGTAAGTCTGGCGGGCAATGCTCAGCAGTTTGGCCGTCAACGCTTCGCAGGCTTGCTGCACGGCAGTGCCCACTGAGGACACGGTAAACGATCCACCCTGCAACGGCGCGGTGGGTAAAGACGAGTCACCGAGTAGAAAATTGACATCGTCGACAGCCACGCCACTGGCCTGGGCCGCGATCTGGGTCATCACCGTGTACGTACCGGTGCCGATGTCGGTGGTGGCGCTACTGACCGTCAATTTGCCCAGCGAATCGATGCGCGCCTTGGCGCTGGCCTTCATTTGCATGGCCTCCCACACCCCGCCGGCCATGCCCCAACCGATCAACTGGCGGCCGTCGCGCATGCTGCGCGGCTCCGGGTTGCGCTGCTTCCAGCCGAAACGCTCGGCGCCTTCGCGGTAACACTCGCGCAGGGCTTTGCTCGACCAGGGTTTATCTTCGTTCTGGTTGCGTTCGGCGTAGTTGATCAGCCGCAGTTGCACCGGGTCCATGCCCAGGGCGCAGGCCAGTTCATCCATGGCGCATTCCAGGCCAATCACGCCCAACGCGGCGCCTGGCGCGCGCATGTCCAGGGGCGTGAAGACATCCAGCGGCACCAACTTATAAGTAAGCTGCACGTTGTCGCAGTGATAGAGCATGCCGCTCCATTCCACCACGTGTTCACTGAAGTCCTCAAAGCGCGAGGTCTGACCAATCGCGGTATGCCCCAGCGCCAGCAAACGGCCGTTGGCGGCGGCGCCCATCTGCAAACGCTGCAGGGTGCGCGGGCGGTAGCCAAAGGTGAACATCTGCTGGCGCGTCAGGGTGACCCGCACCGAACGCTTGAGCGCTAGAGACGCCATCACCGCCAAAGGCAATTGGTACTGCGGGCGCAGACCAGAGCCGAAGGCGCCCCCGACGAACGCAGCAAAGATGCGCACCTGACTTTTATCCAGGCCGAAGACTTTTTGCACATAGGCCTGGCAGTTCTGCGGGCCCTGAGTCTTGTCGTGGATGTGCAGGGTGCCATCCGGCTGATACAGCACGGTGCTGGCGTGGGGTTCCATGGGGTTGTGGTGTTCGATGGGCGTGCTGTAGTGCAGATCGAGGCTGATGGCCGCGCCGGACCATTCAGCCTGGAAGTTACCGCGCGGCTTGGGCGGGGTTTGCGGCGAGGGATAGGCCAGTTCCTGCTGGGCGAGCAGATCGGTCTCGAAGTCCTCGCACTCATAGTCGATATGCACCAGCGAGCCGGCGTGTCGCGCCAACTCCAGGTTATCGGCGATGACCAATGCCAGGGGCTGGCCGCTGTAGAGCACGCGGTCGTTGTACAGCGGGCGAAACGGCGAGCCATCCGCCGCATCGTCATCGGCGAAGGCGTCGTCATAGCTGGCGATTTTCGGGCGGTTGAGATGATGGATAACATCCACCACACCCGGCAGCGCTAACGCTTTGGACGCGTCGATGTTGATAACACGGCCTTTGGCGATGGTGCTGGACACCACGCTGCCATGAAGCAGGCCAGCCTCAGGAAACTCACCGGCGTACCGCGCCTGGCCTGTGACCTTGAGCAGACCGTCGACACGGTTCAAGGGTTTACCGATAGCGGTCATGGCTGTTCTCCTGCAACGGCGGCGTCGCTCAGCGCGCGGATAATTGCGCGGCGCGCGAGCTTGATCTTGAAGCCGTTATGTTCCAGCGGCTCGGCGTCTTGCAGCAGCACGTCGGCGGCGTTGCTGAAGGTTTCGCGGCTGACGGTCTGACCGATCAGCGCGGCTTCTACCGCGCGGTCACGCCAAGGTTTGTGGGCCACGCCGCCGAGGGCCAGGCGAGCGTCAACGATAGTGTCGCCGTCCAGTTCAAGGGCGGCGGCGACTGACACCAAGGCAAACGCGTAAGACGCGCGATCGCGAATCTTCAAATAGTGGCTGTGACGTGCCAGATGGTCGGCGGGCAATTCAATTGCAGTGATCAGCTCATCGTCGGCCAGCAGGTTGTCGCGCTGCGGCGTATCGCCAGGAAGACGATGGAAGTCGGCGAACTCGATAACCCGTGCGCCGCCACGTCCCTCCACATGCACCCGCGCCTCCAACGCAGCCAAGGCGACGCACATGTCCGACGGATGAGTGGCCACGCACTGCGCGCTGGCGCCAAGAATCGCATGGATACGGTTCAACCCGCTGCGGGCCGGGCAACCACTGCCGGGTTCGCGTTTATTGCACGGCACCGTGGCGTCGTAGAAGTAGTAGCAACGGGTGCGCTGCAGCAAGTTACCGCCGGTACTGGCCATGTTGCGCAGTTGCGGCGAAGCACCTGCGAGGATGGCTTGGGACAGCAGCGGGTAACGCTCTTCAATCAACGGGTGCCAGGCCAGGTCGGCGTTGCTCACCAGCGCGCCGATCCGCAGGCCGCCATCGGCGGTTTCTTCAATACCATGCAGTGGCAGGCCGGTGATATCGATCAGGTGTTCGGGACGGCTGATGTTTTCTTTCATCAGGTCCAACAGGTTCGTACCACCGGCAATAAAACGCGATGCGCCGCTGGTCAGGTGCACGGCCTCCTGTACGTCGACAGGTTTGCTGTAGTGGAAGGGATTCATTGCTCACCTCCCAGGCCGTCTTTGATGGCATCGCGGATATTGGTATAGGCACCGCAGCGGCACAGGTTGCCGCTCATCAATTCCTGGATTTGTGCAGTGTCGTGGGCACGGCCTTCATTGGCCAGGCCGACGGCGGAGCAAATCTGGCCCGGCGTGCAGTAGCCGCACTGGAAGGCGTCGTGTTTGATAAAGGCTTGCTGCATCGGGTGCAACTGATCGCCGCTGGCCAAGCCTTCGATGGTGGTCAGCTCGGCGCCATCGCACATCACGGCCAGGGTCAGGCAGGCGTTTATGCGCTTGCCATCGCGCAGGACGGTGCAGGCACCACATTGGCCGTGGTCGCAGCCTTTTTTACTGCCGACCAGGTCGAGTTGTTCCCGTAGCAAGTCCAACAACGTGGTCCAGGGCAATACGTCCAACTGACGATCCTGGCCATTGAGGGTCAAGCGTATGGAGTGGGCGACGAACGGTTGGGCCGCCGCGCCATTGGGGGTCGCGCTCATAAACACCTCACGGGTTGGTGTACATCCGCGGCGTTCAGGAAAGTCGCCGTCTCAGGGGTACGACTTCCCGGGGTTTTGAGCGTTCAAGATGATTGATCAGCGGATATTGAGCAGGGTCTTCAAGGTGTTTCGCGGGGGATTGATCGATGAGTTGCTGTATTCGAACCAGCCTTGGGCTTCGACATTCAGGTCAAACACATAGATGTAGCCCATCAAAGTGCCCCCGCCAGCGCAGGCCTGGCTGACGTTGCCGACCTGACACACCGGCGTGCGCTGACCGTTGAGCACCGCGCCGTTGAAGAGGCCGACCGGGTTGTTACCCAAGCCTACTTCCATCACCGACACCTTGGTCGGCCCTCGGTGCGTGCACATCTGCGTGGTGCTGGTGCGCTCTGGAATGGTTTCGGTGCAGTTGGCCGATTCGACCTTGAACACGCGCACTTCGCTCAAGGCCGGTGCAGTCGCGCCCCAGACCGGTGCCGCTCCCAGCCACAGGCCGAGACAAGGGATCAGGGCTAGACTCCACGCGTTGGCTTTTTTCATGCTGTCGATGACCCGGTATTGAACGTCGGCGCAGTATGCCTCAAGGCCATGCGCCATACAGCCTCGGCTGCTGGTATGATGCGCCGCTTTTTCCGATCCTCTCTGAAACCACAGGCGTTTGGCGCAGTTTGTGCTTTGACTTAGAGGTCAACAAATCACGACGCAAGATAGCGTCACAGGGAGCAGGCATGCTGGAAAAGCTGTTTCAACTCAAGGCACACAACACGAACGTGCGCACCGAGATTCTCGCGGGCATCACGACATTCCTGGCCATGGCCTACATCCTGTTCGTGAACCCGAGCATCCTCGGCGAAACCGGCATGGATAAGGGCGCGGTATTTGTCGCGACCTGCCTCGCGGCGGCCATCGGCTCGACCGTGATGGGCCTGATCGCCAACTACCCGATCGCACTCGCGCCGGGCATGGGCCTCAACGCCTTCTTTACCTACACCGTGGTCCTGCACATGGGCCACACCTGGCAAGTGGCGCTGGGTGCGGTGTTTATTTCGGCGGTGCTGTTCTTCCTGCTGTCGATCTTCCGCATCCGTGAGTGGATCATCAACGCCATCCCGCTTCCCCTGCGTTCGGCGATTGCCGCCGGTATCGGCCTGTTCCTGGCGTTGATCGCCCTGCACAACGCCGGAATCGTGGTGAGCAACCCGGCCACCATGGTAGGCCTGGGCGACCTGACAAAAGCGGCCCCGATCCTCGCCACCCTCGGTTTTGTGCTGATCGTCGCACTGGAAGCCCTGGCCGTACGCGGCGCGGTGCTGATCGGCATTCTTGCGGTCACTATCGCTTCCATCGTCCTGGGCGTGACCCCGTTTGGCGGCGTGACCTCGATGCCCCCTTCGCTGGCCCCGACCTTCCTGCAGCTGGATATCAAAGGCGCACTGGACATCGGCCTGGTCAGCGTGATCTTCGCGTTCCTGTTCGTTGACCTGTTCGACAACTCCGGCACCCTGATCGGCGTCGCCAAGCGCGCCGGCCTGATGAGCAAGGACGGCCACATGCCGAAAATGGGCCGCGCCCTGATCGCCGACAGCACCGCCGCCATGGCCGGTTCGCTGCTGGGCACTTCGACCACCACCAGCTACATCGAATCCGCCGCGGGCGTGAGCGCCGGTGGCCGTACCGGTTTGACCGCCATCGTGGTGGCGATCCTGTTCCTGCTGGCGCTGTTCTTCTCGCCACTGGCCGCCAGCGTACCGGCGTTTGCCACGGCGCCGGCACTGCTGTTCGTGGCGGTGCTGATGACCCAGGGCCTGGCAGAAATCGACTGGGATGACATTACTGTTGCAGCGCCGGTGGTGGTCACCGCCCTGGCGATGCCCTTCACATACTCCATTGCCAACGGCATCGCCTTCGGTTTCATCGCCTGGACCGCCATCAAGCTGCTTTCGGGCCGCTACCGTGAGCTGAACCCAGCGCTGGTGATTCTGTCGATTCTGTTCGTGATCAAGCTGGGCTGGTTCAACGCATGACTTTTGACGCCGCAAGCTACACCGTTCAACTGCAAGACAAGGTCACGCGCTTGCGTGACCTGCTGGCGCCGTTCGACGCGCCCGAGCCACAGGTATTCGACTCACCGCTGCAGAACTTCCGCCTGCGGGCGGAGTTCCGCCTGTGGCGCGAAGGCGGAGATCGCCACTACGCCATGTTCTCCCAGGACGACAAGCGCACGCCGATCCTGATCGAAGAATTCCCGATTGCCAGCCAACGCATCAATCAGTTGATGCCGCAACTCAAGGCCGCCTGGCAAGCCAGCGCCGCCCTGAGCCACAAGCTGTTCCAAGTGGAGTTCCTCACCACCCTGGCCGGCGATGCGATGATTACCCTGTGTTATCACCGCCCGCTGGACGAGCATTGGCACACGGCGGCGAACAAGCTGGCAGCTGATTTGAATGTCAGCATCATCGGCCGCTCCAAGGGCAAGCGCGATGTGATCGGCCACGACTACGTGGTGGAAAAACTCGACGTGGGCGGGCGCACCTTCAGCTACCGCCAACCCGAAGGCGCGTTCACCCAGCCCAACGGCACGGTGAACCAGAAGATGCTCAACTGGGCATACGAAGCCTTGGGCGATCGCCCGGATGACTTGCTGGAGCTTTACTGCGGCAACGGCAACTTCACCCTGCCGCTCGCCACCCGCGTACGCAAAGTGCTGGCCACCGAAATCAGCAAGACCTCGGTGAATGCGGCCCTGAGCAACCTCGATGAAAACGCGGTAGATAACGTCACGCTGGTGCGACTCTCTGCCGAAGAACTCACCCAAGCGCTGAATGAAGTGCGCCCGTTCCGTCGCCTGCAGGGCATCGATCTGAAGAGCTACGAATTCGGCAGCGTCTTCGTCGACCCGCCCCGCGCCGGCATGGACCCGGACACTTGCGAATTGACCCGTCGCTTCGACAACATTCTCTACATCTCCTGCAACCCGGAGACGTTGGCGGCGAACATTGCGCAATTGCATGACACGCACCGCATTACGCAATGCGCGATGTTTGACCAGTTCCCGTGGACGCACCATATGGAATCCGGGGTGTTGCTGACTCGTCGGTAATTCCAAGTCTGGTAGCAGTTCAACATGTGGGAGGGGGCTTGCTCCCGATGGCGGTGGGTCAGTTGAAGGTTTGCTGATTGACGCACTGCTATCGGGGGCAAGCCCCCTCCCACATTGGCTTGGTGTATTGGCAAATAGCGTTGTCAGGCCGACGGTTGGAAATACCCCGCCAACGCCCGCAAGTCCTGCTCGCTGAGCAGTCCCGCGTAATACTTCAACTGAATCCTGGCCAGCAAATACGCATGTCGAGCGTTCGCCAGGTCGCGGCGGGCGGTGAACAGTTGCTGTTCGGCGTCGAGCACGTCGAGGTTAACGCGCTCGCCTCCGCTGACGCTTTTCTTCGTCGCGGTGACCAGTGCCGTGGCGGAGCTGACGGCCATTTCATAAGCCCGCACTTTTGCCGCGCCGCTGGTATTGAGGTTGAACTGCTTGCGCAACTCCACCAGCGTGGCCGAGGTTTGCGCGTCCAGTTCGTACTGGGCCTGGCTCAATTGATTGCCCGCCTGACGAGTAGAAGCCGACACCGAACCGCCGGCAAACAATGGCAAGCTGACCTGAATGCCGACGCTGTTGGTGTCGTACTGCTGGTTGTAGCTGCTTTCCGAATCGGAACGGGTCTGGCGGCTGCTGGCGTACAGGCTGACCTTGGGCATGTGCCCGGCGCGTTTGCGCTCCACTTCGTAGGACGCCACGTCCAACGCGTGATGCTGGGATTTAAGCTCCGGATTGTTGGCCATGGCCATTTCCCGCCAGGTCTCGAAACGGTTCGGCTCCAGGGGCGGGATATCGAATTGACGGGTCAGCGGCGCCAGCTCTTCGATCTGCAGCGGTTGGCCGACGATGGCTTCCAACTCTCGCAGGGCGCTGTCCTGGGCATCCAGGGATTCGATTTCTTCAGCCTGGGCCAGGCTCAGGCGCGCTTGGGTTTCCAGCACATCGGTACGTGTCCCCTCGCCACCTTTGAGCAGGCGATCGTTGAGTTGCAGGCGTTCGGCAAATGCGCGTTTCTGCGCGCGGCTCAACTCGATGCGTTCCTGGGCCAGCAACGCCTGGCTATAAGCGCTGAGTACCCGCACCGCAAGTTCCTGGCTTTTGCCGCGAAAGCGCTCATCGGCCATCAGCGCCTGGGCCGTGCCTTGGCGAAACCGCGCGTAGGCTTCGTAGTCCAGCAGTGGTTGCTGCAAGGTCAGGGTCGAGGCATAGCTGCGGTAGTCGCGGTCGCTGGTGACATCACCTGCAGTCACCTGCGACTCGTTGCGCGAATTGTTGTAGCTCCACGACAGATTCGGCAGCAACGCCGCCCGACCTATCACGCGATTCTCTTCACCGGCCTCACGCGCCTGGATGGCGGCCTGAAAAGTCGGGTCATTGCGCAGCGCCAGGTCGTACGCATCCAACAACCCCAGGGCTTGCGCAGCCGGTGTAAAGCTCACGCACAAGGTAAACAGCAGCGCCTTCATTCTTCCACCAAGGCCATATGGGTGCGGTCCAGCAAAGGTTTGAACAGGTAGTTGAGCATCGACCGTTCACCGGTCTTTATGAACGTTTCCACCGGCATGCCGGGACGGATCTGTGCGCCGGCGAGTTGCTGCATACCCGCCGTGCTGACTTGGGCACGCAACGTGTAATAAGGCTCGTCGGTGCGTTCATCGACCTGGCGGTCGGCGGATACCAATGTCACCTCACCCGCCACCCGCGGCGTGGTGGCCTGGTTGAAGGCCGAGAACAGCAGTTCCACCGGTAAACCGGGGTGCACTTTGTCGACCATCTGCACCGGCACCCGCGCTTCCACCAACAGCGGCTCGCCCTGGGGCACGATGTCCATCAGCGCCTGACCGGGCTTGATCACGCCGCCTTCGGTGTACACGTCCAACCCCACCACCACGCCGGACGCCGGGGCGCGGACCAGGCTGTTGGCCAGTTCGAACTCGGCCGACGCCAGGCGATTACGCAGGTCGTCGCTGCGGGTGCGGGTTTCGGCCAACTGGCTGCGCAGGTCTTTCTGGAAGTCTTCGCCGAGCTGGCGGATACGCAGGCGCAGCTCCAAAACCTGACGCTGCAACTGGCCGATGCGGCCATAGTCCTCGGCGATGGTGCCGTCGATCTGCGAGTAAAGGCGCTCGCTGTCGAGCAGGCGATTGCGCGGGATATAACCGTCCCGCGCCAGTTCGCGCAGGCCTTGCAGTTGCTCATTGAGCGCCGCCCGTTGCTGCAGTTTGCTCGCTTGGGAATCCCGCGTGCCGCGCAACTGCGCTTCGGCCCCGGCGATGGTTTCGCGCAGGCCTTGTTGCTCGGTGGCCAGCGACTGGGCGCGGCTGTTGAACAGTTGCCGTTGCAGATTCAGGGTGTTGGTCGCCTGCGGCTCATTCAGCAGTTCAGGGCCGAAGGTGATCGCAGGCAACCCTTCGCTTTCGGCATTCAACCGCGCCTCGGTGGCCAAGGACGCCAGGTACTGGCTGCGCAGCGACTGCATCTGCCCGCGCAACGGGGTTTCTTTCAAGCGCAGCAACACTTGGCCGGCGTTGACCACCTCACCGTCGCGCACTTCGATACGCTCGACGATGCCGCCGGTAGGGTGCTGAACGGTTTTTCGATGGCCCGAAACCATCACCTTGCCCGACACCGCGACGCCCTTGTCCAGAGGGGCCAGCGCGGCCCAGCCGATAAACCCGACAAATCCGCCAAGCACCAGCAGCCAGCCCAGGCGTGAATATTTTTTGTCATCCAGCGCCAGCACGTTATGGGATGCGTCGCTGACCAGCATCGGTTTGCTCATGCTCATGCCTGTTTTCCTTCGCTGAGGCGGTAACTCATGCTCATGGTCGACACCGGTTTGCTGACTGCCGGTTTCTGCCGCGCCTCCAACACCCGCGCCGTTGGACCGAAGGCCTGCAACTGGCCGTCCTTGAGGATCAGCAATTGGTCAGTGAGGCTCAGCACATTGGCTTTGTGGGTAATCAGGATCACGGTGCGACGCTGCTGCTTGAGCTGGGCGATGGCCTGGAGCAGGGCCTGCTCGCCCACTTCATCGAGGTTGGCGTTGGGTTCATCCAGCACGATCAGCGCGGGCAAACCGTACAGCGCACGCGCCAGGGCCACCCGTTGTTTCTGGCCGCCGGACAAGCCTGCGCCGCCCTCCCCCAACTGCGTGTCATAGCCTTGGGGCAGTTGCAGGATCAGGTCGTGTACGCCGGCCATTTGCGCGGCGGCGAGGACCTTGTCGGCATCCAGCTCGGTAAACCTCGCGATGTTGTCGGCGATGCTGCCGGCAAACAGTTGGATGTCCTGGGGCAGATAGCCGATGTGCGGGCCGAGTTGCTGCTTGTCCCATTGGGTCAGGTCGGCGCCGTCCAGGCGCACCTTGCCGGCCAGTGGAGCCCAGGCGCCCACCAGCACCCGCGCCAGGGTTGACTTGCCGCAGCCTGACGGCCCGATCACCCCCAGCACGTCACCCGCTGGCAGGTTGAAGCCCAGATTAGCCAACGCTGGCCGACGGCTGCCGGGGGCGCAGGCGCTGAGTTGCTCGACGCTCAATTGCCCCTTGGGCGCCGGCAGGCTCATGCGCGCCGGGCGCGCGGGGTTGTCCGCCAACATCTTCGATAGCCGATCAAAGGCCAGGCGCGCCGAGCCCCATTGCTTCCACACGCCGATCAGTTGGTCGATGGGGGTGAGCACCCGGCCCATCAGAATGGAACCGGCAATCATCATCCCCGGCGTGATGTCGCCCTGCACCGCCAGCAACGCGCCCAGGCCAAGCACCAGCGACTGCAACGCCAGGCGCACGCCCTTGGACCAGGCACTGACAGCGGCGGTCTTTTCACTCGCTAGGTTCTGCTGCGCGAGAAATGCCTGGTGCTGGTTGAACCAACGCCCGCGCAACGTGGCAAGCATGCCCATGGCTTCGATGGTGTCGGCATTGCGCAGGTTGGCGGTGGCTTGCTGGCTCGCGCTGATAGACAGTTGGCTGGCCTGGGCCATCGGCGCCTGGCTCACATGATGGTTGATCCACGCCAGCGCGATCAAAATCACCGCGCCGCCCAGCGCCAGCATTCCGAGCCAAGGATGGAAGAGGAAGATCACCAGTAGGTACACCGGAAACCACGGCGCATCAAAGAACGCGAACAACGCCTGTCCGGTAGCGAACTGGCGCAGCGTCGTCAGGTCATTCAGTGCCTGCCCCGCCGCCTGGGTGCCGCCCTTGAGTTGCGCCTCGAACGCGGCGTCGTACACCCGCTGGTTCAGGCGCATGTCCATCTGCGTGCCGAGGCGGATCACCACTTGGCTGCGCACCCACTCCAATGCGCCCATCAGGCCGAACAGGCCGAGGATCATCAGCGTTAGCATCAACAGGGTCATCTGATTGCCCGAAGCCAGCACTCGGTCGTACACCTGCAACATGTAAAGCGCCGGGGCCAGCATCAGCAGGTTGATCACCGCCGAGAACAGGCCGATGTTGAAGAAGCCACTTTTATAGGCCGTGAGGGCGGCCAGGGTTTCGTTGCCGGCGTGGCGCATCTGGAGGTTCTCGTGGGGTTAAGCGTGCGACGTCGCCGCGTTGACAGGCGATACGACGCTGCGCAGAATTTGGCACCGCCGTCGCCGGAAGAGTTAGAAGGCTTGGGCGACGGCGGTGTGTCATGCGGCGAATGGGAGAGCGATCTTCCATTCGCTTTTTTCATGCAGCGAAGGCGTTAGGCGGCGAGTGCCCAGTCCTGTGCCACGTCTTGCACACCCACCAGCGCAATGTCGGTGGTGGCCGAGGATGCGGCATGGCTGGCGACAGCGGCGCTGATCTCGTCGAAGGTGCTGTTGAGGTCTTCGCCGATTGCGCCCAGCAGGTCAGCGAGAACGGTTTCCAACGCGGACGTGTTGCCCTGCATCAGGCCGTAGATCACGCTCTGGACCTCGTTACCGACGCGACCGGCATCCGACGCTGCGCTCAGGTCGAGGCCGTTGAAGGCGACCTTGAAGTCGGTCAGGCTGAAGTCGCTGCCGCTACCGCCGCCCAGACCAGTGCCCAGTTGAACGTTATCCAGCTCACCCCACAGGAAGTGGTTTTGGTTGCTGCTCGCTGGCAGCAGTGGATTGAATACATAGTGCAGGCCATTGCTGGTGTCGCTGTCGGCAATGAAGGCGTAGTCGGAGCTGTTGGCGCCGTGGGTAGCGTACTGGTCACCGGCGAGTGAGCCGTTGCTGAAGCCACCGGTGTTGCTGCTGCCGTGACCGGCTGTATTGAAGCCCAGGGCCCAAGCGCTCAGGTATTCCGAGACGGTTACATCACTCAGGATCGAATCGTAGCTAACAGAAATAGTCATCACTAAACCTCGTTAAACAACGCTATTGATGAGTACGCACAAGCGGCGCACTTTTTTACCCACTGTTGGGTAAAACCATTGATCACGTGCCGCTGCACGTAGATCAGAACTTGTATTCCAACATCCCGCTCAACGTCCGGCCGCGCGCCAGGCTCAAGTTGTTGGCGTCGCCCATGGCGACGAAATAGGCTTCATTGGTGGCGTTTTCCAATGCCAGCGAAATGTTCAGGTGGTCAGTCATCCAGTAACTGCCGTACAGGTCATACAGGGTGTATTGAGGCCAGAGCGCCTGGTCGATCAGGTCGTAACCCTGCTGATTGAGGTTTTCCCCATTTCCCGCGCTGTAGCGCACACGCACACCGGTATCCAGGCGCTTGTCCAGGAAGCGCGCACCCAGGGTCACGGAGCCACGGTCGGCGGGCATGTAGGTGGCGTTGCCCATGATCCGGCCACAGCTTTCCCGATTGTTGGCAACGTCATCGTCGAGTACTTCATAGCGGGTCACGAGGCGGATTCGTGAAACGCCGTTTGCATCCACATAGCGCTCGATACGCGTTGTGCTTGGCCCGTTTTTCTTCGCGCCGCCCATGTAATAGTTCTTCGAACAGAACTCGTTACTGCCGATCATGTGGGTGAAGCTCAGGTTGGCGTAGACGCGGCCCATGTCGTAGTTGAGCTGGTACTCAAGCCCACGGAAACGCGTGGGATTGGTGTTGTTGACGTAGGCCATGGTCCCGAGAAAACCACCCGATGTGGTTTCCGGAAGGCTGACGCTGGTGTTGAGAAAGGAGAAGTTTTCGATCTTGGTATCAAAGTAGGCCACCTTGATGCCCAAGCGATCATCACCGAACAACAGCCCTTCCTTGAACACGTTCACGCCCACCTCCCAATCCTTCGACTCCTCGGGCTTGAGATAGGGGTTGGGGAACACGCGCTCACCCGAGCCGCCGCCATGGGGGCGGCCCGTCATGAAGGTTTCGGTCACTGCCGGCGGGCGCCAGCCTTTGCCCCAGTGCGTATAAAGCTGCAGCCAGTCCAGGCCAGGTTTGACGGCGATGCCGAAGGTGGGGGAGAACTGCCCCTCCTCGCGATCGACATCGTAGACTTCCACGACCCGCTTGGCCCCCACCAGGCTGCTGTAGAAGCGATCACGGCGGTACAGCGTCATGCCCGTTTCGCCTTCGAGCCGATAACGGTCGTAACGCAAACCGCCATCCAGGGTCAGCCAATCGCCATACTCGTATTGCAGGTTATTAAACAGGCTCGCGATGGTGCGTTTGCCGCCCGGCGTTCCACCCTCGGCGTAGGGCAGCAAGGCGAGGTCGTTGGTGGCTTCGACCTTGTTGGTGCGTGGTTTGAACTCGTCCTGGTACAGCTCTCCACCGTAGTTCCAGCTCACATGGCCCAACTGACCGAAATCAAAGCGCGAGGTGTTGTCGCCTTGTAGTCCCCAGGTGTCCGTCTGGAAGTGGTCAGTGTAGGTCCCCACGTAGTTTCCGGTGCCTACCGTCGCGCCGTTCGGCGCATTGGTGCGATCAAGCTGGGTGGTGACGTAGTACGCCTTGGCCTTCAGATCGATCAGTGGGTTGTCCGGGGTATAGCTGTAGTCCAACGCAAAATTCTTGGCGTTGAGGTTGTTTTTGCTGACTCGTTGGTAAAACACACTCTGGTTATCGTCGCTGGTGTAAGCCCAGGCATCGTTGCTGTCGCTGTCACTTTCCAGGTAGCTCAGTTGCACGCGCTGGTCATTGGGCAAGTTAAGGCCCAGCTTGACGATCTGTGATCGGGTCACGCTGCCCATGTCACCGACTTCGCTGTTCAACCAATCATCGAACGCACCCGGCATGGCCTTGCGGGCGCGCAGGTTGGTGCCCAATTTCTGGTCGTTGTGGTTACCCGAGCGGTAATCGCCGAAATGCCGTTCGCTGTACCCCACCAACACATCGCCGCGCTCATCACCAAAGGCAAACACACCGCTGCCATTAAAATTGGTGCCATTGCCCAGCTCACCAATGCCGTGGCCAGCGCGGATGCGTCCGCCGTATTCCTTGCCGTCTTTCAAGAACTCACTGGCATCCAACGTCTTGAACGAGGCAATCCCGCCCAACACTGCTGCGCCGCCCTGCCCCGACTGGCTACCCTTGTCGATCTCGATACTGGAGATGAACTCCGGGTCGATCAGCAGGGTGCCGTTGCGTTGCTGGTGGCCGTTGACGTTGAAGTTCTGGCGCATGCCGTCGATGTTCATGTTCACGCGGCCGTAGTCTTGCACCCCGCGAATGTTCACCGACAAACCAGGATCGCGCTGGTTGACGGCGGTGTAGACGCCTGCGGTTTCTTCGAGCATGTCGGCGGCGTGACGGGGCGGGCGTTTATCGATCATGTCACGGCTGATCACCGCCACGGACTTTGGGGTCTGGTACACCCAATCACTGGCCTGGCCATTGGTGTTGGCGGTGATGGTGGTGGTGCCTACGGTCATGGCGCCCGCGTGATCATCGCTGACGCGGTTGAGGGTCACTTGGCGTTCACTGGTGAAGCGATACTCCACCGGCGCAGCGCCGAGCAAACGGCCCAGGCCTTCCTGCACGCTGAAGCTGCCTTTGAGCGCAGTGCTGTTCAAGCCTTGCAGGCGCTGGCTGTCAAACAACACTTGCAGACCGGCTTGGTCGGCGAACGCCAACACGGCACTGCCCAAGGATTGCGCAGGGATATCGAACGTCAGCACGACGGGCTGGGCCGCTCCCGCTTGAGGCTGCGCCGCGTACACGGGAGCCGCTGCGGCGAACAGGCCCAAGTGAATGGCCAAGGCTAACCGGCTACCGGTGATACGCCCCTTGGTGAGTGCTGACATTTCTGGTTTTCCCTGCGCTGATCGTATTTTTGTTTATGCGAATGCTTCTCACCTAGCAAGACGTACGAGGCGCAGGAAGTCAGTAAGACTTTTTAAAAGTTTTTCGTGCGGGGGGTTTTAAGCGGGCGGGAGCAGACCTCCCGCCAGGTCATTAATAGATCAGGCTGAGGCCTGCCAAGTCCAAGCGTTGCACCTGGAGTTCCTGAGTCAGGGTGCCGAGCGCCGTGTCGAGCATGTCTAGGCGGAACACGCCGCTGACTTCACGTTCACCCAGGTCGGAATGGGTCAACACCACCTGACCGGGACGATAGCGGTTGAGCTGCTCAATCACTTTGGCCAAGGGCTGACGATCAAAAATCAACACGCCACGCCGCCAACTGGTGGCACGCTCTACATCAAACTGATCCAAGGGCTCGATGCCCTGCGCGGGGCTGTAGCGGGCGGCCTGGCCTTCCTTGAGCACGTGGTCGCTCGGGCCTTTTTTCGGTGTAGCGTGCAGGGAGACTTCGACGCTGTGCTGCAACACGCCGACCCAGCCCTGGCGGTCGTCCTCACGCTGCACCACAAACCGCGTGCCCAGCGCCCGCGTCTGCCCGCCGGCGCTCTGCACCACGAATGGCCGGGTTTCCTTACCCACCATCGGCGCCACGTCAAAAATCGCCGAGCCCTGGATCAGGCTGATGCGCCGCTGCACGCCGTCGTAGTCCAGCCGGATGGCACTGGCGGAATCCAGTTCTACCGTGCTGCCATCGGCCAAGTGCACGGTGCGCACTTCGCCCTTCTGCGTCACGTAATCGGCCTGCATGCGCAGCCAGGCCTCCGGCCCGCGCACCCAACCCACGCCGGCGACCACCACCACCAGCGCCACCGCCGCCGCACGTTGCCACGGCCTGCGTCGCGGGGTTCGGCGCACCGGTAGCGTCGCCGCCGCCGGACGCTGACGGTGCACTGGCTCGTCCTTATGCACCTCGCCCAACGCTGCCCAGGTCTGCTCGGCAAAGCGCAGCGCCGCTTCATGGCGGCTGTCGCAGGCAATCCATTGGCGCAGCTCGGCCTGCTCCTGGTCGGTCAGGGCACCGGCGTGCAGGCGCACCGCCCAATCGGCGGCCGCCTCGGTAATGCTGTGCTGTTGTGGACCCTGGCTATTCACGTGTGAATCTCGAATTTTTTCGTTATGTAAAGCTGTGACGTCTGAGCGGAGGTTTTTCCGTAACTCACTCGTCGGATGGCGCCACCTGACCGTCCTGCAAGCGCTGCATGACATACGCCAACGCCTTGGCCAGGTGCTTTTGTACGGAGCTGTCTGATATATCCAAGTGCCGCGCAACCTGGGCATGAGTCATGCCCTCTATCCGATTCAGACGGAAGATCTGCTGGGTTCGTTCCGGCAACTCCGCCAATGCCTGCTTCAATGCCTGCCGCTGTTGCTGCGCCATTGCCTGAGCCTCCAACCCGGCCACTTCATCTTCAATCTCGGCCAGCGCCTCATTAGGCACGGAATCGGTCTTGCGCCGTGCTTCCTGGCGGATATGGTCGATCAGCAGATTGCTCGCCGTTCGATAGAGATAGCCCTGGGAATTGTCGATGCGCTCGCCGGGTGGTTTTTCCGCCAGGCGCAGGAAGCTCTCCTGAACCAGGTCGGCCGCCAACTGCGGGTCCCGTACCTTGCGAGCCAGATACCCGCGCAGGGTATCAGCGTGCTTGAGAAACAGGCCCTTGAGATCCACGTCCGACAAACCGACTCCCTGGAATGAAAAGGAAACAGGCGGGCATATTAAGCGTTGTCGAGAATGATTTTCAATTGATATCTAATCTGATTCAGCTAGGGGCACACCTGATTAAAAGTTCGGTAATCGAACACATCCGCCGCCATCAATTGACCAAATTAACTAACCAGTACATTTTATCTGCACAACGAACAAGAACTGTGGAGATACCCCCCAATGCCGCCTATCGTGCTGGTGCTCAACGGCCCCAACCTCAACCTGCTCGGCACCCGCGAGCCCGCCACCTACGGCCATGAAACCCTGGCCGACGTCGCCGCCCTGTGCGGGCGCAGTGCCGATAAGCTCGGGCTGAAAATCGAATTTCGCCAGACCAATAACGAAGGCGAACTGCTGGACTGGATCCACGGCGCCCGTGGCCGTTGCGCCGGTATCGTGATCAATCCGGCGGCCTGGACGCACACCTCGGTGGCGATTCGTGACGCTCTGGTGGCCAGTGAAGTGCCGGTGATCGAAGTGCATTTATCCAACGTGCATGCCCGCGAAGCATTTCGTCATCACTCCTTTGTATCGCCCATCGCCAAAGCGGTGCTCGCCGGTTTTGGCAGCCACGGCTACCACCTGGCCCTGGAACACTTCAGCCAATTGCTGAAGGGATCGGCTCAATGAAACAGCGCATCCTCGCCGGCCTGATCGGCGCCGGTATCCAGGCTTCCCGTACCCCCGCTCTGCATGAACAGGAAGGCGACGCCCAAGGTTTGCGTTACCTGTATCGCCTGATTGATCTGGAGCCGCTGCACCTGGACACCAACGCCCTGCCCGACCTCCTGCGTGCAGCCGAGCAGATGCACTTCACCGGACTGAACATTACCTACCCGTGCAAACAGGCCATCCTACCGCTGCTCGATGAACTGTCCGATGAAGCACGGGGTATCGGCGCGGTGAATACGGTGGTGTTCAAAGACGGCAAACGCATCGGCCACAACACCGACTGCCTGGGGTTCGCCGAAGGTTTCCGGCGCAACCTTAATGATGTGCCACGTCAGCGCGTGGTGCAGATGGGCGCCGGTGGTGCGGGCGCGGCGGTGGCCCATGCGCTGTTGGCTGAGGGTGTGGAGCACTTGAGCATTTTCGACGTGGACGCCAGCCGCGCCCGCGACCTTGTGGATAACCTCGCCCAGCGCTTCGGCAGCGGTCGTGCGCAAGTGGGTCTTGATTTAGACAACGCGATGGCCGAGGCCGATGGTCTGGTCAACACCACGCCAATGGGCATGGCCAAACTGCCGGGTATGCCGGTGCCGGCGACTCTGTTGCGGGCGCAATTGTGGGTCGCGGAAATCGTGTATTTCCCGCTGGAAACCGAACTGCTGCGCAACGCCCGCGCCTTGGGTTGCCGCACGTTGGATGGCGGCAATATGGCGGTGTTTCAGGCGGTAAAGGCGTTTGAGTTGTTTAGTGGTCAAGTGGCGGATGCGCAGCGGATGTTGGCGCACTTCAAGAGTATGAATGCCTGAAATGTGGAGGGGGCAAGCCCCCTCCCACATTGGGTTAGGCGCTGTATTCAGGCCTGCAGGTAACGCAACACCGACTCGCAGATCATCTCGCGATGCCGCTGTTTAACCACTTCATCCGACAGCTCGATCTGAAAAAGCTCACTGAACGTATGGCGGTTGGACACGCGGTAAAAGCTGAATGAGTTGATCAGCAAGTGCACATCCAGCGGCTCCAGCCCTTCACGGAACACCCCCATCTCGGCGCCCCGGCGCAATGTCGCGCCCAGCCCTTCAAGGATCTTGCTGTTCATCGCCTTGATCGTGTCGGTGCGTTTCACATACTCGGCATTGTGGATATTTTCGATGCTGACGATCCGCACAAAATCCACGTTCTGATCGTGGTGATCAAAGGTGAATTCCACCAGCCGCCGAATCGCCTCACGCGGCTCCAGCGCCGTAAGGTTCATGCGTGCTTCGGTGTTGCGGATATCGCCGTAGAGTTTCTCCAAAACCTCAACGTACAACTGCTCTTTACTGCCGAAGTAGTAATAGATCATGCGTTTGGAGGTGTGGATGCGCTCGGCAATGGCGTCCACGCGAGCGCCGGACAGGCCCTGTTGGACAAACTCCACAATGGCTTCCTGGAGGATGTTCTCGCGGGTCTTTTCCGGATTGTTCTTACGACTCTTGCGCGGTGCGTCTGGCACCTCGGGGAGTTCGGGACTTGAGGTCATGGTGCGCTCACGGCCATTTTTATTTTGCAGGCCGCGATTATGGGGCCCGGTGCTCCCCGAAGGAAGCACCCGACACCCTCTTATAAACGTGCCTGACGCACTGCACCGCTGCGGGATTTGGCCATCGCCGCCAGACGCACCGCCACGTTGGCCGCGCCGTAGCCGGCGTAACCGTTCTTGCGCTGGATGATCTCGAAGAAGAACCGCCCTTCAAACGGTTCGGTGTACACATGAAACAACTCACCGCCCTGGGCGTCGCGGTCGTACAACACGTTGTAGTACGCCAACTCGCTGAGGAACTCATCGTCAAAATCAAAGCGTGCAGCCAGGTCGTCGTAATAGTTGAGCGGGATATCCAACAGCGGCACGCCGGCCTCCTTCGCGCGGCGCACCTCGGCGAAAATGTCCGCGCAATCGAAAGCAATGTGGTGCACGCCCGAACCGCGATAGCTCGATAGCGCGTGGGAAATGGCAGTGTTGCGGTTTTCGGAGATGTTCAGCGGCAGGCGAATCGAGCTGCAACGGCTGCGCAATGCGCGGCTTTTCACCAGGCCGTAGGGGTCGGGCAACACCACTTCGTCATCAGCTTCAAAGTCCAGCAAGCTCTTATAGAACAGCACCCAACTGTCGAGGCTGTCGGCCGGCAAGGCCATGGCCATATGGTCGATACGCAGCAAACCACCGGCGTCGGTCGCAGCGGATTGCAGATTGAAATCGGTGTCGTACAAACCACCCTCGCTCTGATCCACCAGGTAAATCAAGCTGCCGTCCGGCGCGCGCACGGCCGCCAACTCCAGCTCGTTAGGCCCGACCAGTCCGCGATAGGGTTGGCCTTTATAGGCGACCGCTCGCTCCAGAGCTTTGGCGCTGTCCTTGACCCGGATCGCCGTGGCGCACAACGACGGTCCATGGGCTTCGAAAAAGTTATGGGCGAAGGAATAGGGTTCGCAGTTGAGGATCAGGTTGATATCGCCCTGGCGCAGCAGGCTCACGCTCTTGGAGCGGTGCTGCCCGGCCTTGACGAAACCCAGGCGTTCCAGCCAGTTCGTCAGCTTGGCACCGAGGTTTTCATCGACCGCAAACTCAAGGAATTCAATGCCGTCGTATTCGCTGGCCGCCGGGGTTTCAAACAGGATATCGACCGGCGTGGCAGGCGCCTCTTCGGCCAGACGCTGGCGGGTTTTCTCCTCCAGGTACAGCAGAGAACGCAGGCCATCGGCGGCATTGGCCCGAGTCGGCGCCGCACGGAAACCATCGTTGAATATTTCCAGGGACAACGGCCCGGTGTAGCCGCTCTTGATGATCGGCGCCAAAAAGCCCGCCAGATCGAATTCGCCCTGACCGGGGAAGCAGCGGAAATGGCGGCTCCACTCCAGCACATCCATGGCCAGGATCGGCGCGTCGGCCATTTGTACAAAGAAGATCTTGTCGCCTGGGATCTCGGCGATGGCAGTTGGGTCGCCCTTGAGCGACAGGGTATGGAAGCTGTCGAGCAGCACGCCGAGGCTTGGGTGATCAACCTGACGCACCAGATTCCACACCTGTTGCCAGGTGTTCACGTGCTTGCCCCAGGCCAGTGCTTCATAACCGATGCGCAAGCCACGGCGCCCGGCATGTTCGGCCAGCAGGCTCAAGTCATCGAGGAGAATACGTTCATCGCCGACGCAATCGGCCGAGGCGTTGCTGCACACCAGCACCAGGTCCGTGCCCAGTTCCTGCATCAGGTCGAATTTGCGCTCGGCCCGTTCCAGGTTGCGCGCCAGACGGTCGCGTCGGCAGCCTTCAAAGTCGCGAAATGGCTGGAACAAGGTAATGGCGATGCCGAGGTCGGCGCACATCTGCCTAACTTCCCGTGGGCTGCCGTCGTAATACAACAGGTCGTTCTCGAAGATCTCAACCCCGTCAAACCCGGCGGCGGCGATGGCTTCAAGCTTTTCCGGCAGGGTGCCGCTCAAGGAAACAGTGGCAATGGAACGTTGCATAGCGCGACTCCCGGCATTTAAGGCTCGTCTTATTTACGGCAAATTATTGGCCGCTAAACTACTCACAGCAATTAAAATGTACGAACCGGTTAGTTTTTGGTGCGATTATCGAACACTAAGCCTCTTTGGCGAATTGACGATTTTTTAGCCGCTGCGCACCATCGATCCCGCACCAACGTTTAGAAAAGACCCAGAACACACCATAAAAATTTCAAAAAACGGGTACAACCACATGCCTTCGCAAAACTCCGCCCTGGCTTCGCGCCCCGGCACCCCGCACGCCGGCATCGGCGACAAGATCCGCGGCGCCATGGCCGTCGGTAAAACTCGCTGGGGCATGTTGGCCCTGGTGTTCTTCGCCACCACCCTCAACTACATCGACCGCGCTGCCTTGGGCGTGATGCAACCGATCCTCGCCAAAGAGATGAGCTGGACGGCGATGGACTACGCCAACATCAACTTCTGGTTCCAGGTGGGCTACGCGATTGGCTTTGTGCTGCAAGGCCGATTGATCGACAAGGTCGGCGTGAAACGCGTGTTCTTCTGCGCGGTGCTGCTGTGGAGCCTGGCCACCGGCGCCCACGGCCTGGCCACTTCGGCCGTCGGCTTTATGGTCTGTCGCTTTATCCTTGGGCTGACCGAAGCCGCCAACTACCCGGCCTGCGTCAAGACCACGCGCCTGTGGTTCCCCGCCGGTGAACGCGCCGTGGCAACCGGGATTTTCAACGCCGGTACCAACGTTGGCGCGATGATGACGCCAATGCTGCTGCCGCTGATCCTGCATGTGTGGGGCTGGCAGGCTGCCTTCCTGTGCATGGCATCGCTGGGCGCGATCTGGCTGGTGTTCTGGGGGTTGAAGTACTACAACCCGGAAGATCATCCGAACGTTAAACAATCAGAATTGGATTACGTGCAACGGGAAGTCGAGCCGGAACAGCCTGGCGTACCGTTCAGCCGAATCCTGCGTATGCGCGGCACTTGGGCCTTTGCGATTGCCTACGCACTGACCGCGCCGGTGTTCTGGTTTTACCTGTATTGGCTGCCGCCGTTCCTGAACCAGCAATACAACCTGGGCATCAACGTGACCCAGATGGGTATCCCATTGATCATCATCTACCTGACCGCCGACTTCGGCAGCGTGGGTGGGGGCATCCTGTCGTCATTCCTGATCGGCCGTGGGATGAACTCGATCAAGGCGCGGCTGTTGTCGATGCTGCTGTTTGCCTGCTGCATCGTCGGCGTGATCATGGCGGCCGGTTCCAGCCAACTGTGGGTCGCGGTATTTGCCATCTCCCTGGCCATCGGCGCGCATCAGGCCTGGACCGCCAACATCTGGAGCCTGGTAATGGACTACACGCCCAAGCACATGATGAGCACCGTGTTCGGCTTCGGCGGCATGTGCGCAGCCATCGGCGGCATGTTCATGACCCAGAGCGTCGGCCATATCCTCACCGTGACCAACAACAACTACACCGTGTTGTTCACCCTGATCCCGGCGATGTACTTCATAGCGCTGACGTGGATGTACTTCATGGCGCCGCGCAAGATTCCTACCGTCGACGCCTGATTTACCGACGCCGCTGCTGCCAGGCAGCGGCCAACCCGCTCATGCAGATCACCCCGATACCCACCACCGTGGTCATATCGGGGGTATGGCTGAACACCAGCCAACCCAACAACCCCGCAAACACAATCTGGCAATAGCCGAACGGCGCCAGCAAGGCCGGCGCCGCAAAGCGGAACGCCTGGGTCAGCATCAAGTGCGCGGTCATCCCGCACGTGCCCAGCGCCAGCATCATCACCCCATGCCACAGCGTGGGGATCTGCCAGAAGAACGGCACCATCGCGCTCATCACCAGGGTATTGCACAACCCGGCGAAGAAATTGCTCGTGGTAGGCGTGTCGTACTGGCTGAGGATGCGTGTGAGCAACTGGTAGAAGCAGAAGAACAGCGCCGAGCACAGCGGCAGCAACACCGCCGGGGTGAAGAGTTCACCGCCGGGATGGATGATCACCAGCACGCCGACAAACCCGCAGATCACCGCCAGCCATTGGCCACGCGTGACGTGCTCACCCAGCAGCGGCACCGACAGCGCGGTCACCAGGATCGGCGCCAGGAAGTTCACCGCCGTGGCCTCCGCCAGCGGGATGTAATGCAGGGCCGAGGTAAAAAACAGGCTGGTGCCCAACAGGCACAACGCCCGCACCACCTGCATGCCTGGCCGTTTGCTGCGCAGCACGCGCAAGCCGGATTGCGGCAGGAAAATACCGGCCATCAACAAGGTGTGCACCAGGTAGCGCGCCCATACCACCATCACAATCGGGTAAAAACCGGCCAAGTATTTGGACAAGGCGTCGTGGCTGGAGAACAGGAACGTCGCCGCCACAATCAGCAAAATGCCTTTGAAGGGATGGTTGACGCCGGACAACGGGGTACTAAGGGTCATTGAATTCTCTTGCGTGGCGAGCGGAACGCTGAGCGCTGAACGAAGAAGCACTCAACCCGGTAATCTAGCAGCCGGGCCGAAGTCTGCCCAAAGAGCATAACCAAACACCGGGCGAACAGCGCACTAAATCACGGGAACCGAGTCCAACCCTGCACGTTCGCCCCCGTGCTGCACACTTTTTAACCAAGGCCTGCTGCTATGAAAAAAACCCTCTTTGTTCTGTCTACCCTTGCCCTGCTCAGCGCCTGCAACCAGGAGGCCAAGGAAACGCCCAAACCCGCGCCCGCCTCTGTGCAGGCCACCCTGGTGCCCGAAACCCCACCCACCGATAAATGGGTCGGTAAGTGGATCGGCGTCGAAGGCCTGAACCTGACTATCGCCAAGGACGACACCATCGGCCGTGGCCACTACGTTCTCACCATGCAATACGGCCTTGATGCGGACGATTCTGGCACCTTCAAGGGCGAAGCAGCTGAAGACGGTATCGCCTTCACTCGCCCGGACGGCCCGCAATTGCTGCGTGCCGGCGACGGCGAAGCCACTGGGCTGAAATGGCTGGCCGATAAAAAAGACTGCCTGATCGTCGCCACCGGAGAAGGGTATTGCCGCTAATACCGGCCATACTCAAACCACATTGTTGTAGGACCGTTCATCAAGAGGATTGCCCCCATGCTATGGAAAAAAGGCCGACGCAGCGACAACGTGGTGGATGCCCGCGAGGACAGTGGCGGCGGCGGTGGCGGCATGCGTTTTGGCGGTGGCAAGGGTTTGAGCCTGACGGCGATTGTGCTGATCGTCGGCATTGGATGGCTGACCGGCCAAGACCCGATGCAGATCCTCGGCCAATTGACCGGCCAAATGGAACAGGCGCCGTCCGTCAGCACTCAGTCGCGCCAAGCGCCGCCGGCCAATGATGAACACGCCGATTTCGTCCGCGCAGTGCTCGGCGATACCGAAGACACCTGGGCTCAGGTGTTTCAGGAAAACGGCCTGACGTACAAGAACCCGAAACTGATCCTGTTCCGTGGCCGGGTCAATTCCGCCTGTGGTGGCGCCACCTCGGCCAGCGGTCCGTTCTATTGCCCGGCTGACCAGCAGGTCTACCTGGACCTGGATTTCTTCCGGGAAATGTCCCAACGCTTCCAGGCCTCCGGCGATTTTGCCCAGGCCTACGTGATCGCCCACGAAGTTGGGCACCATGTGCAGACGTTGCTCGGTATTTCCTCGAAGATCCAGAATGCGCGCCAACAGGGTCGGCAGATGCAAGGCGACGGCGGTCTACTGGTACGCCAGGAGCTGCAAGCCGACTGTTTTGCCGGCGTGTGGGCCAACCGTGCGCAAAAACGCCTGAACTGGCTGGAAGCCGGCGACATTGAAGAAGCCCTGAACGCAGCCAACGCCATCGGCGATGATCGCTTGCAGCAACAGGGTCAAGGGCGCGTGGTGCCGGACTCGTTTACCCACGGCACCTCGGCACAGCGGGTTCGCTGGTTCAAGACCGGTTTCGCCCAGGGCCAGATCACCCAATGCGACACCTTCACGGCCAAGAGTCTTTAAATGAATAAGCGATGGGGCTTGCTGCTGGTTTTATTAGTGTCGTGTTCAACCCTGGCGGCTGAACACGGCGTCAAAGTCGTCAGCCCCGATCGTTTTCACCTGGACGCCGGCGACCTCAGCCTCGGCGTGAGCCAGGACTGGCGCCAGCCGCTGCCTAACGTCACCCGCGCCCTGATTCTTGTGCATGGTCGCCTACGCAATGCGCAGACCTACCTGCAAAGCGGTATCGATGCCGCCGAGCACGCAGGCGTTAGCGCGAATACGCTAGTCATCGCGCCGCAGTTTCTGAATGCGTCCGACATCAAGCGCAACCATCTGGACGGCCAAGTACTGCGCTGGATCGGCAACGACTGGATGGCCGGCGAGCCTTCCACCGGCCCAGGCCAGATCAGCTCCTACGGCGCCCTTGACCAGATCATCAAGCACCTGGGCAACCGCACACTGTTTCCGGCTTTAAAGGAAATCGTCGTCGCCGGCCATTCCGGCGGTGGCCAGGTAGTGCAGCGCTTCGCCCTCACCGGCCATGATCACCCAACCCTGAAAAACGAAGGCATCCGCCTGCGCTATGTGGTGGCCAACCCGTCGTCCTATGCCTACTTCAGCCGACAGCGACCGGTGCAGTTCGATACCGCCAGTTGCCCAGGCTTCAACGATTGGAAGTACGGCCTGCAACACCTGCCGGCCTACGCCAAAGGCCAAAGCGTCGAACAGTTGGAGCAGGCCTACGTGTCACGGGACATCACCTACCTGCTGGGCCAGCAAGACACTGATCCGAACCATCCTGCGTTGGATAAAAGCTGTGAGGCAGAGACACAGGGCGCCTATCGGCTGATGCGTGGGCATAACTATTTTGACTACCTCAAACACCGGCATCCGCAGTTGAGCCAGACGCTGGTTGAGGTGCCAGGGGTGGGGCATAACGGGGATGAGATGTTTACTTCGCCCGAAGGGCAGAAGGTGCTGTTCACTCAGTAATACCTGAAGAAACAGTCTCAACATGTGGGAGGGGGCTTGCCCCCGATAGCAGTGTGTCAGTCAGCAATTTTTTAACTGACAGACCGCTATCGGGGGCAAGCCCCCTCCCACATTTGATCTCTGTTGCTTGGGTTAAATCATCCGGCGCAATGCAGCACAATCTTCAGCATGCCAATCCGCCAGCTCCGGCCACGGATTCTCCGGCAGGTTGACCAATACCGTCCTGGCCCCCGCCGCCCGGCCGCAGTCCAGGTCAAAACGGTAATCGCCGACCATCACCATCTCGCTCGGCGATACATCCCACGCCGCCGCCAATTTCAATAACCCACTCGGATCGGGCTTGGGTGGCGCGTCATCTCGGCCCAGCACATCCTCGATCGCAAAGCAGTCAGCCAGGCCAATTGCTTCCAGCGTCACGTGGGCCAGCTCCCGCGCATTGCGAGTCAGGATGCCCAGGCGATAACCGCGCCCGGCCAATTCGCGTACCAATTGCACCGCGCCTTCAGCCGCAACAGAACCGAGTGCCAACTCGCGCTCGTGCTCCAACAACCAGGCATGCTTGGCCGCCGCGATGTCCGCCGGCAATGCGCTGAGGTGAGTGAGGATGTCGTCCTCGGGGGGAATGTCCAACGCCACGCGAATCGCCGCGAAGTCATGCACGGCCACCGTGAGGGTGCCGTCCATGTCGAACACCCAGTGCTTAATCTCCCTCAGGCTCATGCCCAATCCTTGCGATGGCGAATCAAGCCTTCCTGGGTGACCGAGGCCACCAGTTGCCCGGCGCGGTTGTACACGCTGCCACGGGAGAACCCACGGGAATTGCCGGCCCACGGGCTGTCCATGGCGTAGAGCAACCAGTCATCGGCACGCAGATCCGCGTGGAACCACAACGCGTGGTCAAGGCTGGCGACCTGCATGTCTTTCTGCCACACGGTCTTGCCGTGGGGCAGCAACGAGGTGGTCAGCAGGCCAAAGTCCGAAGCGTAGGCCAGCAGGTATTTATGCAGCGCCGGTGTGTCGGCCAACGCGCCGTCGGCACGAAACCACACGTACTTGACCGGGTCGGACGGCTGCGGGTTGAAAGGGTCTTTTTCGGTGACCGGTCGCACTTCAATCGGCTTCGGGCACAGCAGCTTGTCACGCATGTGCTCGGGGATCAGGTGCGCGCGCTGCTGGGTCAATTCCAGCTCGGACGGCAGGTTTTCCGGGCCGACCACCACGGGCATGGTGGTCTGGTGCTCGAAGCCTTCTTCGTCGTACTGGAACGACGTGGTGCAGGTGAAGATCGGGTGGCCCTTCTGAATCGCGGTCACGCGGCGCGTGCTGAAACTGCCGCCATCACGCACACGGTCAACCGAATAAACCACCGGCAACGCGGCATCGCCGGGGCGCAGGAAATAACCGTGCAGGGAATGCACGTGGCGCGCTTCTTCAACGGTCTGGCTGGCCGCCGACAGCGACTGGCCGAGCACCTGACCGCCGAACAGTTGGCGAAAACCCAGGTCCTGGCTGCGGCCGCGAAAGAGGTTTTCCTCGATCGGCTCCAGGGTCAGCAGGTCCACCAGATCTTCCAATACTTGGCTCATAGAGCAACTCCTACAATCTATGGGGCATTCCGGGCTGCTATCCGTGCAGCGTGTCCAACCATTGGGCGCGGGTGATGCGGTACAAAACATGTGGGCGCAGCGGGTCATCGGCTGCGACCTTGGGGTGTTCAAAATCTGCCAGGGGATCGTAATGCATACCTATGGCCTGCATGACTTTTTGTGATGGCAGATTGGCTTCGGTGGTGAAGGCAACGATTTCATCCAGCTGCAAACGGTCGAAACCACAACGCAATGCAGTCCACGCCGCCTCGCTGGCATAGCCCAGCCCCCAATGCTCGCGGGCCAGGCGCCAGCCAATTTCCACCGCGGGGGTAAAGTCCGCGTCAAAGCTGACATGCTGCAACCCGGTCAGGCCGATGAACTCGCCGCTGTCCTTGCGCTGCAGCGCCCAGAGGCCAAAGCCATATTCGGCGAAGTGGCCGCGTATCCGCCCGATCAGTGCGGCGCTTTCCAGGTGGCTCAGCTTGGCCGGAAAATAACGCATCACGTGTGGGTCGGCGCACATGCTTGCGAAGGCCGTCAGGTCGCTGTCGCGCCATTGGCGCAGCACCAGGCGAGCACTTTCCAATTCGAGTATCGACTCCACGGGTCCCCTCCCCTTGCCATGTGCGTGAGTGTACAGCGCTGGTAAGATCCTTCGCAGGTTCCCGTCAGAAAATCCCATGCCTTTGCCATTGATCTACCACGATGACTACAGCCCCGAGTTCCCGGCGGACCACCGATTCCCCATGGACAAGTTCCGCCTGTTGCGCGACCACTTGGTGGCCACCGGCCTGACCGAAGACAGCCAACTGCTGCGCCCGCAGCTGTGCCCTGCCGACATCCTGGCCCTGGCCCACGAGCCTGGGTATATCGAACGCTACATGAGCGGCGAGTTGTCCCGCGAAGACCAGCGCCGCCTTGGCCTGCCCTGGAGCGAAGCCCTGGCCCGGCGCACCGTGCGCGCGGTCGGCGGCTCGATCCTGGCGGCGGAGCAAGCGCTTGAGCACGGTCTGGCCTGTCACCTGGCGGGCGGCACGCATCACGCGCATTACGATTACCCGGCGGGCTTTTGTATCTTTAATGACCTGGCGGTGATCAGCCATTACCTGCTGGCCAGCGGCCGGGTCAGCCGCGTGTTGATCTTCGACTGTGACGTGCATCAGGGCGATGGCACCGCGCGCATCCTCCACGACACGCCGGATGCCATCACCGTGTCGCTGCACTGCGAAAAGAACTTCCCGGCGCGCAAGGCCCAAAGCGATTGGGACATCCCACTGCCCATGGGCATGGGCGATGCAGATTACCTGCGCGTGGTCGATGACGCCCTCAACTACCTGCTGCCGCTCTACCAACCCGACCTGGTGCTGTACGACGCAGGCGTGGATGTGCATAAAGACGACGCCCTCGGGTACCTCAAGCTGACAGACGAAGGCGTGGCCGCCCGCGATGAGAGCGTCATGCGCCACTGTCTGGGCCGCGACATTCCGGTGATGGGCGTGATTGGCGGCGGCTACAGCAAAGACCGCCCAGCCTTGGCCCGTCGCCACGGCATCCTGCACCACAGTGCGCAACGGGTGTGGACGTCATCAGGTTGTCATTGAGTTGTGCGCTTACCCACAATGGCTGTGGAACGGCCTGTGGATAACTTGAGCGTAAGCGGCTGAAAGCCAGCAGGCATAGGACCTGTAGGAAAGTGTACGTTTTTTGATCAGGCAGCCTGGCTGACGTCGGGTAGAATGCTCGGCCTATTCACGCCACCGTAGCCCTACCCATGCCTCAGACCGCACCTCACCACGTCACTATTATCGGCGGCGGCCCTACCGGGCTGATGGCCGCCGAAGTCTTGAGCCAGGCCGGGGTGCGCGTAGATCTGTATGACGGCATGCCATCAGTGGGGCGAAAATTCCTGCTGGCGGGTGTGGGCGGCATGAACATCACCCACTCCGAGGCTTACCCGGCCTTCCTCTCGCGCTACGCCGAGCGCGCGCCGCAGATGGCGCCGTTGCTGCGTGGGTTTGGTGCCGAAGCGTTGTGCGAATGGATACATGGGTTGGGTATCGAGACCTTTGTCGGCACCTCCGGCCGAGTGTTTCCTACGGACATGAAAGCAGCCCCGCTGCTGCGCGCCTGGCTCAAGCGCCTGCGTGACCAAGGCGTGGTTATCCACACCCGGCATCGTTGGACCGGCTGGAATGCCGAAGGTGATTTACTTATCCACAGCCCTGAAGGCGAGAAAGCCGTGCGCAGCGATGCCGTGCTGCTGGCACTGGGCGGCGGCAGTTGGTCACGGCTGGGCTCAGATGGTGCGTGGCTCACGCTGCTGGAGGACAAAGGCGTGCCATACGTGGCACTGCAACCGAGCAACTGCGGCTTCGAAGTGTCGGCCTGGAGCGAATTGATGGTGAGCAAATTCGCCGGCGCTCCGTTGAAAAATGTCGCCATCGGTTTGGGTGACGACAAACCTCGGCTCGGCGAATGTGTGGTCACCGCCACCGGTATTGAAGGCAGCCTGATCTATGCGCTGTCGGCACCGATTCGTGAGGCGATCAACCGCGACGGCGCGGCCACCGTGCATATCGACTTGCTGCCGAGCAAGCCGCTGGACAAGGTGCAAGCTGCGCTGGCCAAACCGCGCGGTTCACGCTCGATGAGCAAGCATCTGCACAGTCAGTTGGGGCTGGACGGGGTCAAGGCGGCGCTGTTGCGTGAGTTGGCGCCAGCCAATCACTTCAATGATCCGGCGCAACTGGCGGTGGATATCAAGGCCCTGCCGTTGACGCTGGTGAAGACGCGGCCAATAGACGAGGCGATCAGTACGGCAGGCGGCGTGCCGTTTGAAGCGTTGGATGAGCGCTTGATGCTCAAGCAATTGCCTGGGGTGTTTTGTGCGGGGGAGATGCTGGACTGGGAAGCGCCGACCGGCGGGTATTTGCTGACGGGGTGTTTTGCCAGTGGCAGAGCGGCTGGGCGGGGGGTGTTGGAGTGGTTGAACGCTTGAGATTGCGGTGAGCTCAAGTCCGCTATCGGGAGCAAGCCCCCTCCCACATTTGAATTGTGAACACCTTCAAATGTGGGAGGGGGCTTGCTCCCGATGAGGCAATCAGCAACCCCGCAAAATCACTTCTTCTTACGCGGCCCAGTGTTAAACACCGGCACCTTACGCACCGGCTTAATCGACGGTTCCGACGGTGCCACTTCACCACTGTCCACCCACTTACCCAGGTTGCGCTTACCACCGCCACCACCGGACGCCTTAGGCTTCTTCGGCTTTTTCGGCTTCTTCACCACTTGCCCACTGGCATCGGTATCCGGCACGCGGTGGTCCGGCTCGAAGTCCTGCTCTATTTTGCGGGTCAAGGTCTGACGGGTCAGCATCTCGATGGCCGACAGCATGTTCACTTCATCGGCGCACACCAGGGAAATCGCCTCACCGGTGTTGCCCGCACGCCCGGTACGGCCGATACGGTGAATGTAATCTTCGGCCACGATCGGCAGGTCGAAGTTGACGACCATCGGCAGGTCTTCGATATCCAGGCCACGGGCCGCCACGTCGGTGGCCACCAGGATCTGCACTTCGCTGCTCTTGAAGCGATCCAGCGCACGCTGGCGGGTTGCCTGGGGTTTGTCGCCATGGATGCCGTCGGCATTGATGCCCAGGCCCTGCAACTTATCCACCAGCGCATCCACGCCGTTACGGGTCTTGGCGAACACCAGCACCTGCTTCCAGCGGCCTTTGCGCATCAGGTGCACAAACAGCTCCGCCTTGCGCTTCTTGTCCACCGGCACCACCCATTGCTTAACGGTGTTGGCGGCCACGTTGCGCGGACTGACTTCGATGCTCAGCGGGTCGTTGAGCATCTGCCCGGCCAGCGTGCGAATCTCATCGGAGAAGGTCGCGGAGAACAGAAGGGTCTGGCGCTTTTTCGGCAGCATGCGATAGATATTCGCCAGTTCCTCGGAGAAGCCCAAGTCGAGCATGCGGTCGGCTTCGTCCAGCACCAGGGTCTGCAGCTGATTAAGCTTCAGTGCGTTCTGGCGGAACAGGTCAATCAGGCGGCCAGGGGTGGCAACCAGGATGTCGACGCCCTTGCGCAGCTTCATCATCTGCGGGTTGATGCTCACGCCGCCATAGACCGCGTAGGTGGTCAGCGGCAGGTTTTGGGCATATTCGGCAACGCTGGTATGAACTTGCTCGGCCAGTTCGCGGGTCGGGCACAGAATCAGCGCGCGCGCCGAGTTGGCGGCGACTTTCGGCCCTTCCATGGTCAGCAGTTGCAGCAACGGCAAGGCAAAACCTGCGGTCTTGCCAGTACCAGTCTGGGCCGCAGCCATGAGGTCACGACCGGCCAGCACCGCCGGAATGGCTTGCGCCTGCACCGGCGTCGGGGTCTGGTAGCCAAGCGTCTCAAGGGCGCGCAGCAAGGGTTCGATCAGGCCAAGTGTGGCGAAAGTCATGTAGTTACCGTAGGAAAATTCAGCGCAAGGTCGCAATTGCGCGGCAGTTTACCTTATTTCCGGCTTGGGCTTTCGCCACTGGGGCAGACTGATCAACAGCACGGCGCTGATAATCACCAGCATGGCCAAGCCCTCTTCCAGGCCGATGGATTCACCCACGAACACAATCCCCAGCAACACCGCCACCGCCGGGTTCACATAGGCATAGCTGGTGGCCGCCGCCGGGCGTACGTGCTTGAGCAGGTACATATAGGCGTTGAAGGCGATGATTGAGCCGAACACCGTCAGGTAGGCCAACGCCAGCCAACCCTCCAGCGGCGGCATGGCCTGCAGGTGCTCACCGGACAGCGCACTGCCGATCAACAATGCCACGCCCGCCACCAGCATCTCCGCAGCGCTGGCCATGGCGCCCTGGGGCAGCGACAACTGCCGACTCCACACGGACCCGAATGCCCACGATGCCGCCGCGAACAACAACAAGGCGGCGCCCACCGGGCTCGATTGCAGCGTGCTGCCCATGTTGAGCATGGCGATGCCGACAATCCCCAGGATCACCCCGGCCCATTCCAGCCGCGTATTGCGCGCGCCCCAGAAATACCCGCACAGCAAGGTGAACAGCGGCACGGTCGCTACCGCCAGGGCAGCGACGCCAGACGACACGCCCGCATGTTCGGCCAACGTGACGCCGCCATTACCGAAGGTGAGCAGCAAAATGCCGATCATCCCGGCGGCCTTCCATTGTGGCCACGTCGGCGCTGGCACGCCGCGCCATCTGAGGTAGCCATACATCAGCACACCCGCCGTGCAGAATCGAATCCCCGCCAGCAACAACGGCGGCCAGTAGTCCACGCCGATGCGGATCACCAAGTAGGTAGACCCCCAAATCACATACAAAGCAAAAAAGGCGGCGATCAACGGTAAGGGAAAGCGACGTGTGCCAGGCATTGGGCGGCTCGAAGGCAGATATAAGAGAGGCTTATTCTAAAAAAGCAGGTCGTTAAACATAAGTTACAAAACCTGTTTAAACCGCCCATACACTTTTCAAATCATGGTTATGAAGGCTATAACCCGTGCTTTCGAAAGCCACGTGCAATTGGAGCCTTATCATGGACAAATACGACCGCATGCTCCTCAGCGCCCTGCTCGAAGACGGCCGCGCCTCCTACGCGCAACTGGCCCGCAAGGTAAACCTTTCCGCCCCCGCCGTAGCCGAGCGCGTGGCCAAGCTGGAGGCCAGCGGGGTGATCACCGGATACCAGGCCAAGGTGGATTTTTCGAAGGTGGGCTTGCCGATTCAGTGCGTGATCGAACTGCGGCTGACTAACCATGGCAGCCAGAAGGTTTATGACGCACTCGCCGAAATCCCCGAACTGACTGAATGCCATCGGGTGACAGGGGATCCGTGCGTGATCATGCAAGCGGCGGTAGGGTCGATGCCGGAGTTGGAGCGTTTGATCAATCGGCTGGCGAAGTTCGGGTTCAGCAAGACCTCAATCATCTTGTCGAGCGCGATAGAGCGGCGGGTGCCGTTGGGGCAGTTGGAAACCAATGGCAAAAATGGTGGCTGATCTACCGCCATCGGCAGCAAGCCCCCTCCCACAGTTTGATTTGTGAATACATTCAAAATGTGGGAGGGGGCTTGCTCCCGATGGCGTCAGTGGCCGCACTGCAAATTCGAGCGTTCAACAATCAAATCGACTATCTGCTGGATGGTAGTGATGTGATCCCAATCTTCCTGGGTCGCTTGCAAGTTGAATTGCCACTTGTTCTGCATGACAAAGCAGGTCAAATCATCATCAATAATCGTGAAGTCATGGATGAAGTCCGTTTGCTCCGTGACCTGGCTTCGGTCGATGAAACCGATGATGTCGACGAAGAGCTGAATCACCTTTTCGCTGATCTCGGTTCTGGTCGCGCTACCTTCCGTTGCTTGTTTCATAGGCGCACTTACCGGCACTGACCAGATTAAAGACAGCCAACCCCCCAGCGACGAAAGGAATACCCCGTCCAACAATGCCAAACACCCGGACGGTGCCAAAATTTGCCTTTGCCACTCTGGCCGAGGTGGGTTGCCTGATCAATGTACGAGGGAAAAAGCACATCCCGGTGAGACTCAGCGGGCTAGTCGTTTTGCTGGCGCCGACACGGCCCCAGGTGCCCACGGCAATTTTGCTGACAGCTATGCCCTCAGCACCGGCCAGAACCGTCGCGTCGGTCAAGGCGTGGTGTTGCTGTGTAGGTGTCCAGAGCTCGTCAAACGGGGTGCTCGGCACTGAGGAGTCAGCCTGAATGGGCTTGAGTAACTGGTACCTGGCGCCATGGGTCCAGCCTGGTGAATGAGGCAACACTATGACTGCCGGGCAGCTTGTCATCGCATTACCCAAATGAAACGCCATGCTTGAAGTTGAGCCGAAATCGATGCCGTCCCGTTGGAGTTCAAGCTGGCTTCGCATGATTGCTGTGTGAAGATCGCTTTCCTGCATAACGTAGTCCTTTTACGTAAATGACAGGCGGGATGTTAGGTTGCGGCGAAGAGCGATAGGTGGGAGAAGGAAAATCCAGAACGGTCTGACGAAACACTAGGGCTGAGCCTACTGACCATTCAGAAAGCAGATAAACGCCCTCAAGATGCCCCGCCCTTCATCCTGAACGACAACCTGAGCCTCGAAGATGCCCTCGCCCAGGCGGCGGATTTGCTGCATTGCGCGGTGGGCACTGCGCACTCGTCGGGTGAGGCGATGGATGTGCAGCAGCGGGCGGTGATGCATTTGGTGGAGATGGCGAAGGGGTGGTGGATCGGGCGTTGGAGTGTGTGCAGCCTCGATGAACGACCGATAACCAATGTGGGAGGGGCGGTGCGACGGTTCGACTTGCTCCCGATAGCAGTGGATCAGTCAGCTTATGTGTGGCTGACCCGCCGCAATCGGGAGCAAGTCGAACCGTCGCACCGCCCCTCCCACATGTTGAACGGCGTTGTTGTGTCAGAACCCGCGATGCTTCTTCAAATGCTCATTGATCTTCGCCGCCGGCACTTTCTGCAAAGTGCACAGCAGGTCGTGGGACAGTTCGCGCAAGCCGTGGGTACGCCGCAGTTCCTGGGCCAGGTGCGCCGTGAGGTTGGCCGCCATTTCCGCATCCGCCAGCGCTCGGTGAGCCTGGCCGGTGTGGGGCAGTTTCGCGTAGGTGTTGAGGGTGCCGAGCTTGTGGTTTGGTGCCGATGGCATCAGACGACGTGCCAGCAACAGCGAGCAGGCGAATTTCTGCAAACGCGTCCGGCGAATCAACCCCAGCTCGTAATCCCAGAACTTCTGGTCGAACGCGGCGTTATGCGCCATCAAGGGCGTGGTGCCGACGAATTCGTTGACCTCATTCATCACCCGCTCGGCCGGCGGGGCGCTGCGCAGCATGGCGTTGCTGATGCCGGTGAGTTGTTCGATAAAGCCCGGTACGCGCACACCTGCGTTCATCAGGCTCTGGTAGCGGTCCACGATCTGGCCGCGTTCGAGGATAACCACCGCGATTTCCGTGGCCCGGCAGTGGCTGCTCGGGGTGATGCCGGTGGTTTCAAAGTCGATGACCGCTATACGTTCCAAACCTGTTCCAACTCCGTCTAACAATTGATTGAGCCGCAGCGCTTATTTGAGCAGCAGCGCGCCTTCGATCGGCACATAGCGGCTGGCGGCGCGTATCAGTGAGTTGGCCGTCAGCCCGGGCACGCCGTAGGCCACGGCTTCAACCCCATGCTTTTGAATGATGCGTTCGAGCAGCATGTCGAAGTCCCCGTCACCGGAGGCCAGTACCACTTCGTCGACGTGGTCGGCGGCGTCCATGATGTCGAGGGTGATGCCCACGTCCCAGTCGCCCTTGGCCGAGCCGTCACTGCGTTGGATGTACGGTTTGAGTTTTACCGTAAACCCCAGGTTGCGCAGGATCTGCTGGAATTGCTGCTGCTTGCTGTCGCCACGGTCGATGGCATAGGCGTACGCCTCGACGATCTGCCCGCGGGAGCTGATGTCTGCCCACAGGGCGGCATAGTTGAAGTGGCAGCCATACGCCTGGCGGACGGTGTAGTAGAGGTTTTGTACATCGGCGAACACTGCAATTTTCTTCACCGCACTTCCTCATGACAGCCAGGCGCCTGGGCCCGGAAAGGGTGCCAGTATGCCAGCCGCGAGAAAGTTTCCGGAAAAAATCAGACCGGGACGCCGCAGCGCCCCGGACCGGGAGTGTCAGACGAAGGAGTCGTCGTCGCCAAAGGAGGAGGAATCGTCGGAATAATCGCTGTCGGCGAAGCTGTCCGAGTTATTGCCGCCCCAGTTGTCATTGCCGGCGAACTTCTGGTCGTCATTGCCCCAGTTGCCGTTGTCACTGGCGGGCGCCGGCTCTTCACGGATTATTTCTTCCACGACCTGCGGCTGTTGCGAATTGTGATTGAACAGGCTGCTGATGCCTTCTGCCAGCAACACACCACCGGCCACGCCAGCGGCGGTTTTCATCGCGCCACCGAGAAAGCCGCTGCCCATGGGCGCGGCGGCGGGTGGTTGTTGTGGTTGTTGATAGTTTTGCTGCGGCGCGGACTGGCCGCCGAACGAAGGCCGCGCTGGCTCGCGCCAGCCACCGCCCGAATTGCCCGGAGCGCTCGACGCCGGTTGCGCGTCACGGGAACCGCCGCCGCCAAAGATGCTCGACAGGAAACCACCGCTGCTCGCCGGGGCTGGTTGCGCAGACTTGGCCCGCTGCAACTCATCCTGCAATTGCTGGATCTGCTGCGCCTGTTGCTTATTCTGCGCGTCGAGACTCTTGAGCGCGTGTTCCTGCACCAGGATCGACTGCGTCATGTAGTACCCGGCGGCCGGTTGGCGAGTCATATGCTCCTTGATCCGCGCTTCGGCCTGGGCGTCGCGGGGGGCTGAGTCCGTTTCGGCTTGCTGCAACCGTGAAAACAGTCCATCGATCAGGGTTTGCTCTTCGCTGTTCATGGCGACCTCGTTAGATTGCCGGTAGAAATTCTGGTCCCGCCTGTGATCAGGTCAGGTGCCTTCCAATTATGGGGGTGTTACGAGTTGTTTCAATGGTCTTTACTCAAGGTTTACGTTTGTGACCCTCTGACCGTGATCGGTTAAAGTGTCGCCCTTGTTTCCAGGCCTGCGATGAACCTGATGAATCCGTTAGACGTATTGCGCGACTCCCTCCGTTTTACCCGCAGCAACCTGGGCGCGATCGTCCAGTTATGCCTGCCGCTGGTGATTCTCGAAGCCTTGCTGCAACAGATACTGGACCACACGCTGGGCGCGGATGCGTTTCCCGGTTACAGCGTAGTGGTGGGCTTATTGGTGTACCCGCTGTACACCGGCGCCTTGATTCTGTTCCTCGACGCGCGCACCCGTGGTGAGTCGCCGCGCACCAAAGATGTCTGGGCCATGTCGCTGGCTCTGTGGCCGCGCTTCGCCCTGCTGACGGCCATGAGCACCCTGTTGATCCTGCTGGGCCTGTCGCTGTATTTCCTGCCTGGCCTGTGGCTGATGGTGGTGCTGGCGTTTGCCGAGTACCTGCTGGTGCTGCGCGGCATGCCGGCGCTGGAGGCGATGAAGGAAAGTTTCCGTCTGACCCGTGGGCATTTCTGGCGGATCCTGGTGTGCCTGCTGTGCGTCATGACCCCGCTGTGGCTGCTTAAAGGCGCCAGCCTCGCGGCGTATCCCAACCCGGCGCCGCTGCTGGGGCTGTTGATGGACAGTGCCCACAGCTTCCTGCAGTTGTTCACCAGCGTGGTGCTGTTCCGTTTATTCATGCTGATCGGTGGCGATGCCGACGCGCGGTGATATGCTCCGTGCCATTCCTGAAACGCTATAAGCCGAGCCGATGACCCGTTTATTGCGCATCACCTTGCTGGGCCTGCTGATCATCGCAGGCGTGCTCACCGCCCTGATCTACAGCCTGACCTGGCGCCCCGCGCCTAAGGAAACCTTGCCGGTGAGCTGCGTTGCGCCCCGCGCGCCGACGCTGCTGCCAGGGCAGGCGCTCAAGGTTATGACGTGGAACGTGCAATACCTGGCCGGCAAGAACTACGTGTTCTGGTATGACACCCCCGACGGCAGCGGCCCGGACGACCGCCCCACCGTGGAAGACATGGCTGTGAGCCTGGATGAAGTGGCGCGGGTGATTCGCGACGAACAGCCCGACATCCTGCTGTTGCAGGAACTCGACGAAAACGCCAAGCCCTCCCATTACCAGGACCAACTTGCCTTGTTGCAGGAGCGCCTGGTCGACCTCTATCCATGCAGCGCCCAGGCCTTCGACTGGAAGGCCGACTTTGTGCCCGACCTGCATATCTTCGGCAGCGTCGGCCGAAAACTCGCGACCCTCAGCCGCTACCAGATCGAACACGCCGAGCGCCTGCAATTGCCGGTGCCGGACGCCAACTTCATCAGTCGCCAATTCCAGCCCAAGCCAGCGTTGCTGTTGACCTACCTGCCACTGAGCGACGGCGGCCAACTGGCCGTCCTCAACACCCGCCTGGACGGCGACGCGCCGGGACGCAGCGCCGTACAGGAGCAAGTGCAAGCCACCGTAAAGTTACTGGATAAATTCGAAGGCCGTGGCACGCCCTGGCTGATCGGCGGTGATTTCAACCTGCTGCCACTGGGGCAATTCCTGCGTTTGGATGCGGGTAAGCGCGGGCAGTATTCGCCGGACAGTGAGCTGCATCTGTTGTGGGATAAGTACCCGATGATCCCGAGCAACAGCCAATCCAGCGGGATTGATCGTGAGAAATGGCTGACGCATTTTCCCAATGACCCGAGCATCGATGGCCCGGATCGCACCCTGGATTACCTGTTCTACAGCCCAAGGATCAAGCGAGTGGAGGCCAAGGTACGGCAGGAGGATACGTTGCGTATTTCCAACCATTTGCCGGTGATTGCGCGCTTCCTGCTGCCCGCTGCGCAATAACTGACACACAAAACTAATGTGGGAGGGGGCTTGCCCCCGATAGCGGTGTGTCAGTCAACTCATCTGTAACTGGCCCACAGTCATCGAGGGCAAGCCCCCTCCCACATTTGGATCTCTATCACGCTTACTTTCGGGGTTTGATCCTCGCGGTCGGCTCTGCGATCAACGGATCATCCGGCCAATAGTGCTTGGGGTACCGGCCCTTCAAATCCTTCTTCACCTCGGCGTACGTACTGCGCCAGAAGTTCGCCAGATCCTGCGTTACCTGCACCGGCCGCCGCGCCGGGGACAATAGGTGCAACTTCACCACCTGACGCCCGCCCGCAATCCTTGGCGTATCCGCCAGCCCGAACAATTCCTGCAAGCGCACCGCCAGGATCGGCGGTTGTTCGCTGTAATCCAACCGCACCGATGACCCCGATGGCACCTTCACATGCTGCGGCGCCAGCTCGTCCAGGCGCTGGGGCAGCGGCCAGGGTAAGAGGTTGTGCAGGTAGCTGGAGATATCCAGGTTGGCGAAATGGCTCAGGCGCGAGACCTTGCCCAAGTAGGGCATCAGCCAGTGTTCCAGGTCGGCGAGCAAGGCGCTGTCGCTGATGTCGGGCCAGTCGCTGATTTTGCCGACGTCCAGTTGGCGCAGCAGCATGACGCGGGACTGCCATTGGCGCAGCTCAGGCGTCCACGGCAACAACTCCAGGCCTTTGCGCCGCACCAGATTGACCAGCGCCTGGCTGCGTGCGTTTTCGTCGAGACCGGTGAGAGGTTCGCGGCTGAGCACCAGTTCGCCGACTTTGCGCTGGCGCTCGGCACGCAGCACGCCTTCGCGTTCGTCCCAATCCAACTGGTCGACGTTGCGCACTTGCTCGGAGAGTACCGAGTCGAACAGTGCCGGATCAAAATCCGCCGCCAAGTAGATGCGTTCTTCGCGCTGGCCCTGGCGGCTGCCAAGGTCGGCGATGACCAGCCAGGGTTGTTTCATCAGGCTGTCGGCTTCGGCGAACAGCGCCGCGCGGCCGTTGGCCAGGCGGTATTCGGCACCGCCGGGGCGACGTTGCTGGGCGACACGGTCCGGGTAGGCCAGCGCCAGCAACGCACCGAGCCAGCGCGGGTGATCGGGGTCGGGCACCGGTTGGGTCGCCTGGCCTCTTAAATAGCTGCGATATTGCCGCGCCAATTGCTTGGCCCGCTGCACACCGCCTTGGGTTCCGCGCGCCCGCTCTTCGCCGGACAGCAGGGCCAGACGACTGTGCAAATCCGCGCCGCCACCGCGCAAGATATCGCGCTCACCCAGCAAGGCGGCGACATCACAGGCGGTGGCCGCCAACCCCAAGTCCTGCCCGCGCAACAGCAAGTGGGCAATGCGCGGATGGGCCGGCAGCTCGGCCATTTTCTGGCCGTGGGCGGTGAGTGTGTCTTCGTTTAATGCACCGAGGCGTTGCAACAAATCCTGGGCCTGGGCATACGCGGCGGTCGGCGGCAGATCCAGCCACACCAGTTGCGTGGGAGTGACGCCCCAGCGCGCCAGCTGCAAGGCGAGGCCGGCGAGGTCGGCCGCAAGGATTTCCGCACTGCCATACGCGGCCAGCCCTTCATGCTGGTCTTCGGACCACAACCGATAACACACCCCCGGTTCCAAGCGCCCTGCCCGACCGGCGCGCTGGGTGGCGCTGGCGCGGGAGATACGCTGGGTGTCGAGGCGGGTCATGCCGCTGCCGGGGTCGAAACGCGGCACGCGCGCCAACCCGGCGTCGATCACCACGCGTACGCCGTTGATGGTCAGGCTGGTCTCGGCGATGTTGGTAGCCAGTACGACTTTGCGTTTACCAGCGGGTGCCGGGTCGATGGCGGCGCGTTGGGCATTCAGGTCCAGCTCGCCATGCAGGGGGCACAACAGCACATCAGGGCGATCACCCAGCGCGTCGACCAGTTGCTGGTGGACCCGCCGAATCTCGGCTTGCCCCGGCAGAAACACCAACACGCTGCCGGTCTCGTCATGCACGGCTTCGAGGATAGTCTGCACCACACGCGGCTCGATAAATTCACCGGCCTGGTACGGCCGGCCCCAGCGCATCTGCACCGGGAACATGCGCCCTTCACTGCGCAGGATCGGCGCGTCATCCAACAGGCTGGCCAGGCGCTCGCCTTCAAGGGTCGCAGACATCAGCAGGATTTTCAGCGGTTGCTCGTCGCGAAACAACTCGCGGCCGTTGAGGCTCAAGGCCAGCGCCAGGTCGGCGTCGAGGCTGCGTTCGTGAAACTCGTCAAAGATCAGCAGGCCCACGCCGTCCAGCGCCGGGTCGTCCTGCAGGCGGCGCGTGAGGATGCCTTCGGTGACGACTTCGATGCGGGTGTTGGGGCCGACTTTGCTGTCGAGGCGGATGCGGTAGCCGACGGTTTCACCGACCTTTTCGCCCAGCTCGCTGGCCAGACGTTCGGCGGCGGCGCGAGCGGCCAAACGCCGGGGTTCGAGCATCAGGATGGTCTGCCCGGCCAGCCAGGGTTCATTCAATAGGGCCAAGGGCACACGGGTGGTTTTACCGGCGCCGGGTGGCGCTTCCAGCACGGCTTCATGGCGATTCGCCAAGGCGTCACGCAGGGCGGGTAAAACATCATCGATCGGCAACGAATTCATACTGGCTCCAAAGCAGAGCGGCGAGTATAACGGCGAACTGCCGGATGCCGACGATGGTCTCAATGGCAGTGCTATATAGTCCCCTATCAACCGTGTTCAGGAGAGTCTTCATGCGTATCGCTTCCCGTGTCATCGGCGGTGTCCTCGCCGTCACCCTGCTGAGCCAACTGACGGCCTGCGGTTCGATTTTCTACCCGGACCGTCGTGGCCAGATCGACGGCAAGATCGACCCGGCCATCGCCGTGCTCGATGCCGTAGGCCTGTTGTTCTACGTGATCCCTGGCTTGATCGCGTTCGGCGTCGACTTCGCCACGGGCGCGATCTATTTCGAACCCGGCAAGACGGCCCAGGTCGCCCCGGAAAAACTCCAGGAAGCTATCGGCGCCGACGGCAAGGTCGACAACGCCAAGCTGCAAAGCATCATCCAGAAAGAAACCGGCCGCACCCTGCCGCTCGACGACCCACGCATGATCCAGTTCAAGGGCAGCGTGCAACAACTTGCGTCCCTGGGCCTGCAACCCGCCGCCTAAGGAACGTTTATGACCAGCAGTCCCGAACACGCCCGGCTGTTACGCCTGGCCACCCGCGCCTCGGTGGGCGTGGCCTGTGCGCTGATCGTCACAAAGGCCATCGCCTGGTGGCTCAGCGGCTCGGTGAGCATGCTCGCCGGGTTGACTGACTCACTGCTCGATGGCGTGACCTCGCTGCTGAACCTGCTGGCGGTCCATTACGCCCTGCGCCCAGCCGATGACGATCACCGTTACGGCCACGGCAAGGCGGAGTCGCTGGCGGGCATGGCCCAGGCGTTGTTTATCGGTGGTAGTGCGGTGCTGATCGCCTTGCAGGCCTACGAGCGTTTGCAGCATCCGGAACCGGTCGGCGCGCCGTGGCTGAGCATTGGGGTGATCGTGTTTTCCCTGGCGCTGACCGTGGCACTGCTGATGCTGCAACACCGAGTTGTGCGCGAAACCGGCTCCAATGCCGTGCGGGCGGACTCGTTGCACTATCGCTCGGACTTGCTGCTCAACGGCAGCATCCTCGTGGCGCTGGTGCTGGCGGGCATGGGTTTTCATCAGTTCGACGCTTGGTTCGGCCTGGGCATCGCCGCCTACATTTTGTGGAGCGCGATCCAGATCGCCAAGGAAAGCTTTGCGGTGTTGATGGACGAGGAACTGCCGCCGGACGTCAGCCAGCACATGCTGGAACTGGCGCGCGGCGTGCCGGGGGTGCTGGGTGCCCATGACTTGCGCACGCGCATCTCCGGCAACCATTGGTTTGTGCAGTTGCACCTGGAGCTGCCAGGGGAGTTGACGCTGTCAGTGGCCCACGGCATCAGCGACCAGGCCGCCGATGCCATTCACGCCGCCTACCCGCGTGCCGAAGTGCTGGTGCACGCCGACCCACGAGAAGTGGTCACGGGCGCCAAGGCCTAGTACTGCACCTGATACCCGCGACTGCTCAGGCAGTTGCCCTGGGCCTGGCGGTAGGTTTGCACCACCGCTGGGTCAGGGGCGTAGGTGGCCGCCTGCGGGTCGAAGCCGCTTTGTTGCACCGCCCAGCGATAACAGTCGTAACCGTCCTGCTGGACTTGCGCCGGTGACTGCCCGTTGGCGGGATAGGCCACCACGTCATAGCCATTGCCTTGCGGTGCTGGCTGCGGCGCCGGCACTTGCGCCGGCGGTTGCACCACCACGTATTGCTGGGTGCTTTGTTCGTAGGCGTAGTAAGCGCCAGCGGCGAGGAACAACAGCGAGCCACCGACCCAGACTTCGCGCGCATAGTCCGGCAAGTAATGCACCCGAATCCCATACGGCGGCGCCACGACTACATAGCGCGGGCCTTGAGGGCGGTACCAGTAGCCGCCGGAGAAGAAGTAATCCTGGCCACGGTACGGCACGCGGTAATTGCGGTCGGGGAAGCGGTCGACGATATAACCGGGACGATATTGCGGGCCAGGGCCCCAGCCGTTGCCATGCCCATCGGGACGGCCTGGCCAACGGTTATCGCCAGGATGGCCGTTGTTGTAACCGCCGCCGTTGTTGCCCGGACGTGAACCGGGACCACCGGCCTCCCAATGCTGGTTGCCGTCGTTACGACGCGGGATGTCACGGTAGTAACCCTGGCGTGGCTCCTGGGTCTGGCGCACGGTATCGGGGCGGCTCTGGATCGGCAGGTTATTCGCAGGCTGCGGTGCTGGCCGAGGCTGTTCGGCACCTTGCGGGCGAGCTTGTCCCTGTCCGCCACCGTGCTGTTGTTGCTCGGCGCGATCAAAATGCGGGTTCTGTGGACGCGGCTGATTGTTTTCGGGCCGTGGTTGATTGTTCTGAGGCTGCGGGCGCGGCTGGTTATTTTGCGGGCGCGGCTGTTCGTTACCCTGCCGACCACGCTCCGCCCCTCTTTCATGCTGGCCGCCCGCTTCAGGGCGTTGCTCTTCAGCCATCACTTGCGTGCCGACGGTGACCACCAGCAAACCAACACCTGCCATACGCCAGATGCGCTTCATGCTATTCCTCACTGCGGATTAGGGCTTGAACATGAGACTGGAAAAGCCTCGCCCGGTTCTGAGACAGGTTATCAGTCACGAGAACAATTTTCTTAAGGCAAAAGAAAAGGGGTGACCCGTCGGCCACCCCTTGAGAACTTCGTCCATGCTCAACGCTTTTGACGTTGGCTCACCTCACGCCGTCTTGTGGACAGTGTGCAGCCTGGAGGCCGGCTCAACCCTGCTGGGGTGGCGGCCGCAGCAGGCCTGATTGGGCGAGCTGCTGTGGACTGTTGTCCAGGCGGTGATTCTGTTGATAAAGATACCCGCCAGCGCCCGACAGATGATTGCGAAGATTGCGTCAATAAACAGTGCTTGCGCAATTTTTAACCCTTCATGGATAATTCGCCGCAATAGTTACGACAAAGGCCAACCCAATGAGCAAGCTTGACCGATACGACCTGAGTATTTTGGCGGAATTGCAGCGCGACGCGAGGATCTCCAACCAGGAGTTGGCCGAGCGCATCGGCTTGTCGCCGTCGCCGTGCTCGCGCCGGGTCAAGCAGTTGGAGGACGACGGCTACATCTCCCGCCAGGTCGCCCTGCTCGACCGCAAGATGCTCGGCCTGAGCCTCACCGCCTATGTACTGATCGGTATGGACCGGCATACACCGGAGCGCTTCGAGAATTTCGAAGCAGCCATCCGCACCTTGCCCCAGGTGCTGGAGTGCAGTTTGGTGACGGGGATGGATGCTGACTATCAGTTGAAAGTGGTGGTGCCGGACATGGATCACTACCAGAAGCTGCTGCTGGGCCACCTCACTCGCATTGAAGGCGTGACCAGCGTCCGGTCGAGCTTTGTGCTGAACCAGGTGCTCAACAGCACCGAATTGCCGCTGACCCACCTGCGTACTTAAGATCGGTGAAGGTCAACTGTGGGAGGGGGCTTGCTCCCGATGACGGTGTGTCAGCCACAGATTAGCTGACTGACACACCGCCATCCGGAGCAAGCCCCCTCCCACATTTGGAACGCACTTCGATCCAGGTCAATGTTGCGTCTGTAGCACTGCCGTATACTTGCCGCCTGCCCCGTCGGAAGCCCCCATGAATAACATCGACCCCGCACTCTTCGAAGAATGGATGATGACCGGCCTGGTCACCGTCCTGATCATTTTCATGGGCTTTATCGTCTGGGACCTGGCGAAGAAATCCAAGGCCGGGCGCTTTGGTTCGTTCATCCTGTTTTTCGTGCTGGGCCTGGGCGTGGCCGCGTTCATCATCAAGAGCGTGGTGATCGGCCTCATCGAGTCCGGCGCTTTATAAACGCGCGGGTACTTCCTTCCATTGGCCTTGGTCCAGGCCGTCGATTGTCCAATCGCCAATACGCACCCGTACCAGACGCAAGGTCGGCAGGCCCACGGCGGCGGTCATGCGTCGCACCTGGCGGTTACGCCCCTCTCGAATCACCAGTTCAAGCCAGTAAGTCGGTAGGTTTTTGCGAAAGCGTACCGGCGGGTTGCGTGGCCATAACTCAGGCTCGTCCAAACGCCGGGCCTCGGCGGGCAAGGTTTTGCCGTCGTTGAGTTCTACTCCGTCGCGCAGGCGTTGCAGTAATGCTTCGGTGGGTTCGCCTTCCACCTGCACCCAGTACGTTTTCGCCAGTTTGTGCTTGGGATCGGCAATACGCGCCTGCAACTGGCCATCGTTGGTCAGCAGCAAGAGGCCTTCGCTGTCACGGTCCAGGCGGCCTGCCGGGTAAATGCCGGGGATGTCGATAAAGTCCTTGAGCGTCGCGCGCCCGCCTTCGTCGCTGAACTGGGTCAGCACATCGAAGGGTTTATTGAACAGGACCAACTTCGGCTCGGCAGGTGGCGCCTTGGCAACACGGCGCGCAGCAGAATACGGAGGTTTCACGCCAGGGCGGCGCGAATCGGGGCGAGTAGGACGGGACATGGCAAAAGGAACATCTAACGGTCAGGACCGACAATGCTAGTGGCCTGACCGCTAAATGACCATCCCAACCGCTTAGCGGAACGGCGGCTCGTCGAAGCTGCGCAGCTTGCGCGAGTGCAGCGAGTTGAGTTCGGTGCGCAACAGGTCCACCGCCTCGATGCCAATCTTCAAGTGCTGGCTGACCGCACGTTCGTAGAACGCGTTGGCCGAACCCGGCAATTTGATCTCACTGTGCAGCGGCTTGTCCGACACACACAACAACGTGCCGTACGGTACGCGCAAGCGGTAGCCCTGGGCGGCGATGGTGCCGCTTTCCATGTCCACCGCCACGGCGCGGGACAAGTTGATCAATGGCCGTTCCTGGGCCCAGCGCAGTTCCCAGTTGCGATCGTCGTAGGTCAGCACGGTGCCGGTGCGCAGGCGCTTTTTCAGCTCTTCGCCTTTTTCGCCGGTGACGTTGGCGGCGGCTTGCTGCAAGGCCATCTGCACTTCGGCCAGGGCCGGGATCGGAATGTTCGGCGGCACCACGCGGTCGAGAATCCCGTCGCGGCGCATATAGGCGTGGGCCAGTACGTAGTCGCCAATGGTCTGGGATTGGCGCAGGCCGCCGCAGTGGCCAATCATCAGCCAGCAATGCGGACGCAGCACGGCCAGGTGGTCAGTGATGTTCTTGGCGTTGGACGGGCCGACGCCGATGTTCACCAGCGTTACGCCGTGACCATCGCTGGCCTGCAGGTGATAGGCCGGCATCTGATAGCGATGCCAGACCACGCCCGCGGCAATGGCCGATGCTTCGCCGTGGTCCATGCTCTTATCGATCACCACGTTGCCCGGCAGCACCATGCGGATAAAGCGCGGGTCGCTGCGCAGTTGCTCCAGGCCATGCAGGATGAACTGGTCGACATAACGGTGGTAGTTGGTGAGCAGGATCCATGGCTGCACATGGCGCCAGTCGCTGCCGGTGTAATGCACCAGGCGGCGCAGGGAGAAGTCCACACGCGCTGCATCGAACAGTGCAAGGGGTAGCGGGTCGGTGTTTTCCCAGTCGTAGAGGCCGTCGGCGATCCCATCGGTGGCGGCCGACAGATCCGTGCTGGGGAACACACGGGCCAGGGTGGCCGCGGTTACGCCAGAGCCGGCCAGTTCGTCGCCCTGCTCTACCACGTACGGGTACGGAATGTTCTGCTGGCTGACGCCCACTTCCACCGTCACGGTGAAGTCGTGCATCAGCGGCACCAATTGTTCCAGCAAATACTTACGAAACGCCGCCGGATGGGTGACGGTAACGCTGTAGGTCCCTGGTAGCTGGACCTTGGCATACGCCCGGGTAGTCTGTGGGACTTCGCCGTGGCAATGGTAGGTCAGGCGCAATTCTGGATAACGAAACAACGCGCGTTGTGCGGCGTCGGGTTCGACGCGGTCCTTGAGGTATTGCTTGAGGGCTTGATTGAGCGCGCCGGTAGCCCGCTCATGCAGGGCCGCCAGCCGATCCACGGCCTCTTCGGCGGTTTGAACGACAACAAAAGCTTCGGTCACGGTAAGCATCCTGTGTTCTGACTTGCAGGCCTTTATCTTGCCTGTATCCCTGTCAGACGCAAACCTTGAATTGGAGTGCCCTCCCAAGATGGCTGCAATCCCTGTGGGAGGGGGCTTGCTCCCGATAGCGGTGGGTCAGTTTATAGATAGGCTGACGGACACTCAGCCATCGGGAGCAAGCCCCCTCCCACATTTGGACCGTGTCTATTCAGAGACATTGGGGCTTGAGCGCGCGACGATGGCCCCGACATCGACGCCACGCGGCAAGGTGCCGTAGACGCGGCCAGACGACTCGCCCAAACGACTGGCGATAAACCCATCGCTGACCGCCCCATGACCGGCCTCCAGCAATAACTTGGCCTGCAGTGCCACGGCGATGTCCTCAGTCAACTGCCGCGCGCGATACTGAATGTCCTGGGTGTCCATGAACGCCGACTTCAGTTGTTCGATGTGCCGCGCCAGCTGCTTATCGCCATGCCCGTCACCGAGTTCGACAAACAGCGCTTCCAGCACGCCGGGCTCTTTGGACAGAGCGCGCAGCACGTCCAGGCACTGCACATTGCCGGAACCTTCCCACGTCGAATTTACCGGTGCCTCACGGTACAAGCGCGGCAGGATACTGTCCTCGACATAACCCGCGCCGCCCATGCACTCGGCGGCTTCGTTGATCATCGCCGGGGCGCGCTTGCAGATCCAATATTTGCCCACCGCTGTCACCAGCCGGGCGAATTTGGCCTCCCGCTCATCACCCAGATTATCCAGGGCGCAGCCCATGCGCATGCTCAAGGCCAGCGAGGCTTCGCTTTCCAGGGCCAGGTCGGCCAGCACGTTTTGCATCAGCGGTTGCTCACTGAGTACACGGCCACCTACCAAACGATGGGCGCAATGATGACTGGCCTGGGTCAACGCCTGGCGCATCAAGGCGCTGGAGCCGACCATGCAGTCAAAGCGGGTCATGGCGACCATCTCGATGATGGTCGGCACGCCACGACCTTCTTCGCCGATCATCCAGGCCAGGGCACCGCGAAACTCCACTTCGCTAGAGGCGTTGGAGCAGTTACCGAGCTTGTTTTTAAGGCGCTGGATATAGAACTCGTTGCGCGTGTCATCCGGGCGGTGCCGAGGCAGTAGGAAACAGGTCAGGCCCTTGTCGGTCTGAGCCAGCGTCAGGAACGCATCGCACATCGGTGCCGAGCAGAACCACTTATGCCCCACCAGCTCATAAGCTTGCCCTGGACCGCCGGCGCCTACCGGATACGCGCGAGTGGTATTGGCCCGCACATCGGTGCCGCCCTGTTTTTCGGTCATGGCCATGCCGATGGTGGCGCCGGTCTTATGGGCGATACCGACATTGCGCGGGTCATATTCGGTGCTGAGGATTTTCGGCAACCACGTCTTCGCCAGGTCCGATTGCAGGCGCAGGGCCGGGACGCAGGCGAAGGTCATGGTCAGCGGGCAGCCAGTGCCGGCTTCGGCCTGGCTGTGGAGATAAGTCATCGCGGCCCGCGCCACATGAGCGCCGGACTGCGGGTGTGCCCACGGCAACGACGGCAGGCCGTGTTCGACGGCGATACGCATCAGTTCGTGGTAAGCAGGATGAAATTCCACCAGGTCGATGCGATGACCATAACGGTCATGGCTGTTGAACACGGGCTTGTTCTGGTTCGCCAGGAAACCGGCCGCCATCAACGGCCCTCCGGCCAGCGCGCCATAGGCATCGAGGCGCGCTTGCGCCCAGCCGGCACCAAAGCGGCGCGACCACTCTTGCAACGGCAGATCGATGCGGTAAAGGTTGGTGCCATCCAGGGATGGGGGCTGGTTAGTGACGTCGTGGGTTTCGGCGAACGGGTGCAGGTTCATGACGGGGCCTCATGGAAAAAGCCCCGTTGAGTTGAGGCCTGAATTTCAGTTAAGCACCGTCACCCGCCTTAAAAAAGTGACATACCCGCCGAATGCCCGGCGCTTTCACCCTCTTGCGGACACAGCACCCGGCGCTCCAACACGGCCCGCAAGGCCTCAAAGCGCACAGGCTTGGCGAGGCGGTCGGACACACCGATGCCATGACAGTGCTCGCGCTCAGACACATTCAGCGACGTGCTCAAGGCAATCACCGGCAACTCTGCACAGCCCGGCAGTGCACGGATCTGACAGCACAATGAGAAGCCGCCCTCAGGTATATCCAACACCACCGCGTCGAAATTGCCCCTCTGCAAGGCCGCTAATGCGCTCGGGCCGCTGTCCACGTTTTTCACTCGGTAACCGAGCTTGAGCAACATGCCGCGCACCACCAGTTGGCCGATGCTGTTGTCATCCACCAGCAGCACCGCGCAATCCTGAGGCGCGCGCTGCCGATCCGCCGCCGGTTTTGCTTCAGGCGCCACCGGGCTGACTTCCACTTCCAGTTGAAAACGACTGCCCTTGCTTGGCTCGGAATGGTGCGTGAGGCGCCCGCCCAACAGCTCGATCAATTGCCGGCAGATAGCCAGGCCGATACCCATGCCGCCGTATTCACGAGTCATGGAGCCATCGAGCTGGAAAAACCGCTGGTACAGGGTGGCCTCGTCGAGGAAGGCGAAGCCAATACCGGTGTCGGTCACAATAAAGCTCAGGCGCAAGCCACCGTCGCTGTGGGGCACGCCCACCACCCGCAGGCGCACGGCGCCTTCGTGGGTGAACTTGAATGCGTTGTCCAGCAGGCAATCCAGGCACTGGATAAGTTTGTCCGCGTCGCCCACCACGCGGTCCGGCAGTTCATCGGCCACATCGATGGAAAACGCCAAGCCTTTGGCTTGGGCGCTGGCGCTGAATTGCTGGCGCAAGGTGTCGAGCACGCCGCGCAGGCTGAACACCTGAAGCTGTGCACTGAGGCGCCCGGCCTGCAGTTCGGTGAGGGTCAGAATGCCGTTGACCATGCGCATCATGTCCCGCGCCGAGCCGGCGGCGGTTTGCTGGTATTGCGCGAGGTCGTCGTCCAGTGGCACGGTTTGCATCAACTCAAGGGAGCCGATCACGCCGTTCATAGGGGTGCGCAGTTCGTGGGTCAGGGTGGCGAGGAACTCATCCTTGAGCCGGTTGCTGCGGGCGAGTTGCTGGTTGAGCACTTCGAGCTTCTGGCTGGCGTCGAGCAGAATCTGCGCCTGTTGCTCACGCATGGCATTGATGCGATCAGCCAACGCCAGGGACAACAGCGCCACTTCAATCGCCGAGCCGATCTGGCTGGCGTACATCGTAAGGAACACATTGGGCAGGTAGCCCAGCACCATCAGCGTATTCACCACTCCGCCCAGCAGGAAGGCCGACCAAGCAATGATGAAATAGCGCGCCACCCGCTGCCCGCAGTACCAGGCCTTGATGGCGGCGACAAAGATAGTCACGGTAAACACCAACGCCAAGCCGGTAGCCAGGCGCAGCGCCAGGGCGTAGCTGGTCATCAGCGATAACAACATCACCACGGCACCGCAGGCCACCAACGCCAGCAGTAAGCGGTTGATCCAGCGACTGTGCTGCGCCGTATGCAGGAAGCTGCGCGCGAACAAGCTGCCAAACAACGCTGCCGCACCGATCAGGAACGGCGTCGCGGCATTCGCCCACCAGGGGTTGTTCGGCCAGAAATACTCCACTGCCGCGCCGTTGACCGACAACTGGTACATGCCGAACGAGGCGATATAGAAGATGTAATAGAGGTAGCTGGTGTCGCGCACGCTGAGGTAGATAAACAGGTTGTACACCAGCATCCCCAACAACACGCCGTAGATCAGGCCCAATACATACAAGCGCAGCGGCTGCTGTTCCAGGTAGGCGGTGCTGGACCAAAGGGTCAGCGGGGCCTGGATCGAGCCTTCGCTTTGCAGGCGCAGGTACACGGTTTTCGCCTCACCGGGGGTGAAATCGATCTTGAACAGGTAGTTGTTCTGGCGAATCTCACGGGCGGAAAACGGCAACGCATCCCCGGTGCGCCCGGCCAGGCGATAGTTGCCGGTGCTATCGGGCAGGTACAGGTCAAGGTGGTCCAGCGGCGGGTAGGCCAACTCCAGCAACCAAGTGCGTTGGGCCTCGGGGCTGTGGGGCAGGTAATGCAGGTTGACCTTGAGCCAGAACACCGAGCGTGAATAGCCGGCATTGAGGGTGTCTTTATCGTGGGGTTTGAATTGTCGGGCGGCGGAAGGCGCGCTGACATCGGCAATCGTGAGGGCATCGGTCGGGTCTTCGAGCACTTGCATGGCTCGGCCCAGTGCCAGGCTGCGGGTGTCCTGGTGGAACTCGATGGCGTTGGCGAGCATCGGCAGCCCGCACAACAATAAGATCAGCAAATAGCGCATAGAGCCCCAGCGTGGCCTGTCCGGTTATGTCAAAAGCCCCCATTCCTTTTGAGAAGACGTACACCGGCGATACAGTTAAGTTGTTTGGATCCACTTTAGCATAGCCGCTAAAGGCCATTGGACACCATTGAAATAATTTTCCTGAAGGCTCTAGGACAAGGCTTTCAGCACACTTTTGCGAGAAGAAAAGTGCCAAAAAAGCGTCGCCTCCTGGACAAAATTCAACCATCGGGCGAAGGCCACGCCAAAAGCGTTTGGTGGTAAGCTCGCGCACCATGAATATCTACAGCTCTCGCCCTGTTGTCCTCTGTCTCTCCGGCCATGATCCCAGTGGTGGCGCCGGCTTGCAGGCAGATATCGAAGCCCTGCTCGCCCAAGGGTGCCATGCGGCTCCGGCCGTTACTGCCCTGACCGTGCAGAACACCGTCAATGTCAGCGATTTTCGCGTGCTCGACCGCGAGTGGGTACTGGCCCAGGCCAATGCCGTGCTCGGCGATTCCGAAGTAGCGGCGGTCAAGTTGGGCATGCTCGGTTCCACCGCAATGGTCGACACCGTGGTCGAACTGCTGCAGGCGCATCCGCACCTGCCGGTGGTGTGCGACCCGGTGCTGCGTGCCGGCGGCGGCGGGAGCCTGGGCAAGGACGAAGTGGGCTACGCCATGCGCGAGCGGCTGCTGCCGTTGTCGCTGATTGCCACACCGAACCTGCCCGAAGCGCGCATTCTCGCCGAACTGCCCGAAGGCACCGCGGACGAATGCGCCGAAAAACTGCTGCCATTTATAAAGCATCTGTTGATCACCGGCGGACATGGCGACGAGCATGAAGTGCACAACCGCCTCTACAGCCGCGACGGCACGCACCAGACCTTTACCTGCCAGCGCCTGCCCGGCAGCTATCACGGTTCTGGCTGCACCCTGGCCAGCGCACTGGCCGGGCGGATCGCTCAGGGCGAAGGTCTGGTGAGCGCGGTGCAATCGGCGCTCAACTACACCTGGCGCACCCTGCGTGACGCTGAACAGCTCGGCCAGGGCCAGTTTGTACCGCGCCGGCTGCCGCTGGATTTCTGCTCGTAACTTCCTGCTCGAACATCAAGAGGCCTGCCCGATGAAACTACGTGGCCTTTACGCCATCACCGACAGCCAACTGTTGGCCGGCAAATTCCTCGCCTATGTGGAAGCGGCGTTGGACGGTGGCGTGACCCTGTTGCAGTACCGCGACAAAAGCAGCGACGAAGCTCGGCGCCTGCGTGAAGCCGAAAAGCTGCGTGAACTGTGCTCGCGCTACAAGACCCAACTGATCATCAACGATGACGCTGAGTTGGCCGCGCGCCTGGGCGTCGGCGTGCACCTGGGCCAGACCGACGGCCCACTGACACCGGCCCGTGCGCTGCTGGGCTCCAAAGCCATCATCGGCGCCACCTGCCACAGCCAGATTGAACTGGCCGAACAGGCCGCGCGCGAAGGCGCCAGTTACGTCGCCTTCGGTCGCTTCTTCAATTCCAATACCAAGCCTGGTGCACCTGCCGCCACCCTTGAAATGCTGGCTGAGGCCCGCAAGCGCCTGCACCTGCCGATCTGCGTGATCGGGGGCGTCACCCTGGAAAACGCCGAGCCCTTGGTGGCCCACGGTGCCGACTTACTGGCCGTGGTCCACGGCCTGTTCGGTGCCGACAGCACCCAGGAAGTCACGCGCCGCGCCCGCGCTTTCAACGCCTTAATCAAATCCTGAATTCAGAGAGCCCCACCATGTCTCGTTCCGAAACCCTGTTTGCCAATGCCCAGAAACACATCCCCGGCGGTGTGAACTCCCCCGTGCGTGCGTTCAAGAGCGTGGGCGGCACGCCGTTGTTCTTCAAGCATGCCGAAGGTGCCTACGTCACCGACGAAGATGATAAACGCTATGTAGATTACGTCGGTTCCTGGGGCCCGATGATCCTGGGCCACAGCCACCCGGACGTGCTGGATGCAGTGCGTAAACAGCTGGAGCACGGCTTGTCCTACGGCGCCCCTACCGCCATGGAAACCGAGATGGCTGACCTGGTGTGCTCAATCGTGCCGTCAATGGAAATGGTGCGCATGGTCAGCTCCGGCACCGAAGCCACCATGAGCGCGATTCGTCTGGCCCGTGGTTTCACCGGCCGCGACAGCATCATCAAGTTCGAAGGCTGCTACCACGGCCACTCCGACAGCCTGCTGGTAAAAGCCGGCTCCGGCCTTTTGACCCAAGGCGTGCCCAGCTCGGCCGGTGTGCCAGCGGCATTTGCAAAGCACACTCTGACGCTGCCGTTCAACGACATAGCCGCCGTCGAGCGGATGCTCAACGAAGTCGGCCAAGACGTGGCGTGCATCATTGTTGAGCCGGTGGCCGGCAACATGAACTGCGTACCACCTGCACCGGGTTTCCTCGAAGGCCTGCGCGAGCAGTGCGACAAGCATGGCGTGGTATTGATTTTTGATGAAGTGATGACCGGCTTCCGTGTCGCCCTTGGTGGTGCCCAGGCGCACTATGGCGTCACGCCTGACCTGAGCACCTTCGGCAAGATCATCGGCGGCGGCATGCCGGTAGGCTGCTTCGGCGGCAAACGCGAAATCATGCAGCACATCGCGCCACTGGGTCCGGTCTACCAGGCAGGCACGCTGTCGGGTAACCCGCTGGCTATGGCTGCCGGCCTGACCACGCTGCGTTTGATCAGCCGCCCGGGCTTTCATGCTGAGCTGACCGACTACACCACTCGCCTGCTGGACGGCCTGCAACAGCGCGCCGATGCGGCCGGCATCCCGTTTGTCACCACGCAGGCGGGGGGTATGTTCGGCCTGTACTTCAGCGGTGCGGACGATATCGTCACCTTTGATGACGTGATGAGCAGCGACGCCGACCTGTTCAAACGCTTCTTCCACCTGATGCTGGAAGGCGGCGTGTACCTGGCGCCGAGTGCCTTTGAAGCGGGCTTCACATCGATTGCCCATGGCGAAACCGAGTTGCAACTGACCCTGGACGCCGCCGAACGCGCATTCGCAGCCCTGAAATAAACGGTCGCAACATCTGGCGTCGCTGTGGGTGGCGCCAGATTTGCTACTTTGCTTACAGAGATTTCCTTATTTTTTCGAGAATTCACCTGCAATCCGGCAGATAACTTGCCCAAGCAGCAGAAAAACGAGTAAAGACTTTGTAAGCAGAGGCCTGCTTATTTCATAATGCGCGCTTATTGGATCCCGTGAGGGTCCGCGCGCCCCGTCAGAGGTAAGTCGATTCCCATGAAACGCACCGGCCGCACCCTGGTACTGGGCTGCCTGTTGCTCCTTCAGCCGCTGCTGGCAAATGCCCAAGCAGGCGGCAACTCGTTGTTAATCCCAGCGATGGGTCGTTGCACCCTCAATACCCAGCCAGACAGCCAGGCCGAATCCCTGAGCGCGTGCCAGAAACAGGCCGACGAAGGTGATGCGCAGGCGCAATATGAGTTGGGCGAGTACTACCACGACAGCAAAAATCCCGCCCTCGACCTCAACAAAGCCTTGAGCTACTTCGAGAAAGCCTCGTTGCAGGGCCACGCGCAGGCACAATTCCAGCTAGGCACCATGTTCTTCAAAGGCGAAGGCGTGCCGGCCAATAACGTTCAGGCGTATATCGTGCTGAAAATGGCCGCCGTCAACGGCGCCGAAGACGCGCTGGACACGGCCGACGAAGTCGCCGAGCACATGCAGCGCGATGAACTGGAAGTGGCCACCCAGGTCTTGGGCCAGATTTTCCGCAACTACTTGCAGGAACTGCAGAGTGCTGATGGGCGTTCGCCCTTCTCACCCCTGCCCTGACAGCCGTCTTACTTCTCAGGCATTGGCATCGGAAACGGCATGACATTGCTCACGCCCCGTGCCTCGCTGATCTTCGGCGTGCCCAGCCGCTCGACTTCATCGATACGCACAATTGAATGCATCGGCACAAAACTGCGCACCACGCCTTCGAACTGCGCCTTGAGCTTTTCTTCGCCCGGGTCGACGACCAATTGGGTGCGCTCGCCAAAGACGAACTCTTCCACTTCCAGGAAGCCCCACAGATCACTTTGATAGATCTGCTTGGCGTACATTTCGAACACCTGGCCCTGGTTGAGGAAAATCACCTTGTAGATTGGAGCTTCGCGTTTGGTCATGGTGGGCGGATAACACATCGGGGATATAAAAGAGGGCGCGAACTATAGCATGGCACCCGATGCACAACGCTAGGAACCAATGGGCATGCCCCCTATAATGCGCGGTTCTTTACCACCAGTTGACGATTCCCATGGCCAAGAAGCTTTATATCGAAACCCACGGTTGCCAGATGAACGAGTACGACAGCTCGCGCATGGTCGATCTGCTGGGCGAACACCAGGCCCTGGAAGTCACCGCCCGCGCCGAAGATGCCGACGTTATCCTGCTCAATACTTGCTCGATCCGCGAGCGTGCCCAGGACCGTGTGTACTCGCAGTTGGGCCGCTGGCGTGAATTGAAACTGGCCAATCCAGAGATGGTAATCGCCGTCGGCGGTTGCGTGGCCAGCCAGGAAGGCGCCGCGATCCGCGACCGCGCCCCCTATGTCGACGTGGTCTTCGGCCCGCAAACCCTGCACCGCTTGCCGGAAATGATCGACGCGGCCCGTATCACCAAGCTGCCTCAGGTAGACGTCTCGTTCCCGGAAATCGAAAAATTCGACCATTTACCTGAGCCGCGTATCGACGGGCCAAGCGCCTATGTATCGGTGATGGAAGGCTGCAGCAAGTACTGCACCTTCTGCGTGGTGCCCTACACCCGTGGCGAAGAGGTCAGCCGGCCCTTTGACGACGTGCTGGCAGAGATCATCCACCTGGCCGAAAACGGCGTGCGCGAAGTGACCCTGTTGGGCCAGAACGTCAACGGCTATCGCGGCTTGACCGAGGACGGTCGCCTGGCGGATTTGGCAGAGTTGATCCGCGTAGTGGCAGCAGTGGACGGTATCGAGCGCATCCGTTACACCACTTCGCACCCGCTGGAGTTCTCCGACAGCCTGATCCAGGCCCACGCCGACGTGCCTGAGCTGGTTAAGCACCTGCATTTGCCGGTGCAGTCGGGTTCGGATCGCATCCTGTCGGCAATGAAGCGCAATCACACCGCCCTGGAATACAAATCCAAATTGCGCAAATTGCGTGCAGCAGTGCCGGGCATCTGCATCAGCTCAGACTTTATCGTCGGCTTCCCAGGCGAGACCGAAAAAGACTTCCAGCAGACCATGAAGCTGATTGAAGACGTCGGTTTCGACTTCTCCTATTCGTTCGTCTACAGCCAACGCCCCGGCACACCCGCCGCCGATCTGGTGGACGAAACCCCGGAAGCGCTGAAAAAAGAGCGCTTGAACGCGCTACAACACCGACTTAACCAGCAGGGCTTCGAGATCAGCCGACAAATGGTCGGTTCAGTCCAGCGCATCCTGGTCACCGACTACTCGAAGAAAGATCCCGGCGAATTGCAGGGCCGCACCGAGAACAATCGGATCGTCAACTTCCGTTGCGACAATCCAACCCTGATCGGCCAATTTGCCGATGTGCACATCGATGCGGCGCAACCACACTCGCTGCGCGGCTCTCTGGTGCAATAAATGTGGGAGGGGGCTTGCTCCCGATGGCGGTGAATCAGACCACTCATTTATTGCTGGCACACCGCTATCGGGGGCAAGCCCCCTCCCACATAGGAGCCGTGCAACATTCCAATGACGTAAGTGCTTTCGTACCCGCGTCACTGGCGTTATCCTCTCTTTCACCTAAACAGCCAAAGGGCGGCTAAAAGCGACCTTGAACGCACCCACAGTAGAACCCCATCGTTTTATCCTTGAGCCCTTTGAGGCTCGCCGTTTCGCCAATCTGTGCGGACAGTTCGACGAGCACCTGCGCCTGATCGAACAACGCCTGGGCATCGAGATCCGCAATCGCGGCAATCAGTTCGAGCTTATTGGTGAAGCCCAGCCCACTAAATCTGCAGAAAATCTGCTGCGCCGTCTCTACCGCGAAACCAAGGGTAGCGAGCTGTCGCCAGAAACCGTGCACCTGTATTTGCAGGAGTCGGCTGTGGAAGACTTGGCTAACAACCCCGTCGCTGAAGCCAGCGTGGCATTGCGTACCAAGAAAGGCATGATTCGCCCAAAGGGCTTGAATCAGCAGAAGTACGTCAAGGCAATCCTCGGCAACGATATCAATTTCGGCATCGGCCCCGCCGGTACCGGCAAGACCTACCTCGCCGTGGCCTGTGCAGTGGATGCCCTTGAGCGCGAGCAAGTGCGCCGCATCCTGCTGGTGCGCCCGGCGGTCGAAGCGGGCGAAAAGCTCGGTTTCCTGCCCGGCGACCTCGCACAGAAGATCGACCCGTACCTGCGCCCACTCTACGACGCGCTGTACGAGATGCTTGGCTTTGAATACGTGGCCAAGCTGATCGAACGCCAGGTGATTGAAATCGCCCCGCTGGCCTACATGCGCGGCCGCACCTTGAGCAACAGTTTCATCATCCTCGACGAAAGCCAGAACACTACGGTCGAGCAGATGAAGATGTTCCTGACCCGCATCGGGTTCGGCTCGACGGCCATCATCACCGGCGACATTACCCAGGTTGACCTGCCCAAGGGCACCAAGTCGGGCTTGAGCCATGTGATTGAAGTGCTCAAGGACGTGCCGGGTATCAGTTTCACGCATTTCTCACCCAAGGACGTAGTGCGCCACCCGCTGGTGCAACGCATCGTCGAAGCCTACGAGCGCTTCGAACACCGCGACGACGGACTGTCAAAGGACGTTCGCCGCGATGCTTGAGCTTGACCTGCAACTGGCCACCGAGGCGCCCGCCCCCAGCGAAGAACAATTCCGCCAATGGTGCGCACTGGCCCTGCGCCAGCGCACCGCCGACTCGGAATTGACCATCCGTCTGGTGGACGAGCCCGAAGGCCGCGAGTTGAACCACACCTGGCGCCAGAAAGACTACGCGACCAACGTGCTGTCGTTCCCCGCCGACGTACCCGATGAGCTGCTGGATATCCCGTTGCTGGGCGATCTGGTGATCTGCGTCGAAGTGGTGGAGCGCGAGGCGAAGGAACAAGGCAAGACGCTGGAAGCCCATTGGGCTCATCTAGTCATCCACGGCTGCTTGCATCTCTTGGGTTACGACCATATAGACGATGACGAAGCCGAGGAAATGGAAACACTGGAACAAACGTTGCTTGCCGAACTGGGTCACCCTGATCCGTATGCAGACGACGAAACATAACTGACACAACAAAGGATTTAGAGTAATCGCTATGAGCGAAGACCGATCGAGCAACGGGCAAAAGTCATGGCTGGGTAAACTGACCCAGGCTTTTGCCCACGAGCCGAAAAACCGCCAGGAGCTGCTGGAGCTGCTGCGCGAGGCCCACCAGAACAAGTTGCTGGACAGCGAAGCGCTGGCCATCGTCGAAGGCGCCATCCAGGTCGCTGACCTGCAAGTACGGGACATCATGGTCCCGCGCTCGCAGATGATCAGCATCAAGGCGACCCAGACCCCGCGGGAATTCCTCCCGGCCGTGATCGACTCCGCGCACTCGCGCTACCCGGTGATCGGTGAAAGCCATGACGACGTCATGGGCGTCCTGCTGGCCAAGGACCTGCTGCCGCTGATCCTCAAGGAGAACGGCGACAGCTTCAACATCAAGGACCTGCTGCGTCCCGCCACCTTCGTACCCGAATCCAAGCGCCTGAATGTGCTGCTGCGCGAATTCCGCGCCAACCACAATCACATGGCCATTGTGATCGACGAATACGGCGGCGTGGCCGGCCTCGTGACCATCGAAGACGTGCTGGAACAGATCGTCGGCGACATCGAAGATGAGCACGACGTCGAAGAAGACAGCTACATCAAGCCGCTGCCGAGCGGTGACTTCCTGGTCAAGGCGCTGACGCCGATCGAGAACTTCAACGAGTTTTTCGACAGCGAATTCTCCGACGACGAGTTCGACACCGTTGGCGGCCTGGTAATGAGTGCGTTCGGGCATCTGCCCAAGCGTAACGAAACCACCGAGATCGGCGCGTATCGCTTCCGCATCCTGAATGCCGATAGCCGTCGTATCCACTTGATCCGCTTGACCCCTATTGCCCGTTAAGGACTGAAATGCGCCGCATGATCGCACCCGGCTGGCCCGGTAACTTGCTGGCCGTGGCGGCCGGCGCCATCACCACACTGGCGCTGGCGCCATTCGATCTGTGGCCGTTTGCACTGATCGCGGTGGGAGTGTTCTATGTCGGCCTGCGACAGCTGACACCCCGTCAGGCCCTGGGCCGTGGCTGGTGTTTCGGTTTCGGCCTGTTTGGTGCTGGCACCAGCTGGATTTACTACAGCATCCACCACTTCGGCGGCGCTTCGGTGCTGCTGGCGGGGTTCCTGATGCTGTTGTTCACCGCCGCCATTGCCTGGTTCTTCGCCCTGCCGGCTTGGCTGTGGGCGCGCTGGTTGCGTCGCAATGAAGCACCGTTGGCAGATGCGCTGACGTTTGCCGCATTGTGGGTCGGCCAGGAAGCCTTTCGCGGCTGGTTCCTCACCGGATTCCCGTGGCTGTACTCCGGTTACAGCCAGCTCGACGGCCCCCTCACCGGCCTGGCGCCAGTGGGTGGCATGTGGCTGATTTCCTTTGCCCTGGCACTGACGGCGGCCCTGCTGTGCAACCTGCCGCGCCTGCTGGCCAGTAAACGCAATGGGTTTATCGGCGCAGGTCTGGTGTTGCTGGTCGCACCCTGGGCCATCGGCCTGGCGCTCAAGCATCACGCTTGGACGTCCCCGTCCGGCGCTCCGCTGACCGTAGCGGCCATCCAGGGCAACGTCGAACAAAGCATGAAGTGGGACCCCGAGCAGCTCAATGCGCAGCTCGCGCTGTACCGCGACATGAGTTTCAGCTCCAAGCCTGTCGACCTGTTGGTGTGGCCGGAAACGGCGGTGCCGGTGCTCAAGGAGTCCGTCGAGGGCTACCTGGGGATGATGGGCAAGTTTGCCGCCGACCGACACACCGCGCTGATCACCGGCGTGCCAATACGCCAGGAAGTGCACCACCAGAAGCGCTACTTCAATGGCATCACCGTGGTAGGCGAAGGCGACGGCACTTACCTGAAGCAGAAGCTCGTGCCGTTTGGCGAATACGTGCCGCTGCAGGACATGCTGCGCGGACTGATTGCCTTCTTCGACCTGCCGATGTCGGACTTCGCCCGAGGCCCCGCCGACCAGGCGATGTTGCAGGCGAAGGGCTATCAGATCGCGCCCTTCATTTGCTACGAAGTGGTCTACCCGGAATTCGCCGCCGGACTGTCGGCCCAGAGCGACCTGCTGCTGACCATCAGCAATGACACCTGGTTCGGCCGCTCCATTGGCCCGCTGCAGCACCTGCAAATGGCGCAGATGCGTGCGTTGGAGGCTGGGCGCTGGATGATCCGTGCGACCAATAATGGCGTGACTGGGTTGATCAACCCGTTTGGCCAGATCACTGCGCAGATCCCGCAATTCGAGCGCGGAATCCTCTATGGCGAAGTGGTGCCGATGCATAACCTGACGCCATACCTGCAATGGCGCTCGTGGCCGCTGATCATCGTGTGCCTGGGGTTGTTTGGTTGGGCGCTGCTGGCAGGCCGGATGTCAAAAACCGTCTAACAGCCAACGCGAATCAAAATGTGGGAGAGGACTTGCCCCCTCCTACATCTTGATCTGCATTTTAATCAGCAGGGTTATCGATAGAACAAACGATACCCCACCTGCCCTACCGCCTCGTTGATCAACTGCCCGCTCTGCCACACCGACTTGAACTCGGGCATCCATCCACCCAGCGGCCGTGCATTGTCCACGCCTAGAAACCCCACCGGCGCCGGCACTACGGTGAAGCCGGCCTTTTCAAAACTCCACACCGAACGCGGCATGTGCCAGGCCTGGGTCACGACCACCACACGCTTGATGCCCTCGGGCAATAGAATCTCGGCACTCATCTGTGCGTTTTCCCAGGTGGTACGGCTGCGCTCTTCCTTCCAGCGCACCGTAACGCCGAAATCGTCCTGCATCGACACCGCCATCAGCTCAGCTTCACTGGGCGGCGTGCCGTAGTGCAATCCCCCGGTGGTAAGCACCGGCAGGCCGGACGCCTTGGCCAGTCGGGCGGCATACCGCTGGCGCTCCAGGCCAATACCGGTAGGCTGATCAGAACCCCATGCCGGGTCGCCGCGCTCGCGCCCCGAACCCAGCACCACAATGGCGTCGGCGCGCTGGGCCAGGGTCGACCAGTCTTCTAGCGCCAACGGAGACTCGGTCTCCAGGGCCCGCGCGCCCCACTCCACGGCCACCGGCAAGCTGATCAACCACATGCCGCCAAACCCCAGGGCAAAGCAGCAACCGGCCAAACGTGGGCGAGTGCGTCTAAACCACCAGGCAAGGGCCAGCAGCAGCAAGAGAATGCCGGGCGGCAGGAGCAGTTGTTTAATGAAATAACGAATAGGCATCGGGCATCTCCAAAGATGCCCGAAGCCTAAGGTGTAACGGGGTTTAGCGACAATCTCTACAGTGAAATAGCGCAATGGTGTTGTTCAGCGGGGGTCAACTACTTGTAGCGGGCGGACCGGAATGTTTCCGGGCCACGACCGGCCGGCAAGTCCTTGAGCCACACCACCTTGGCAGAGTGCGTAGGCTCTTGGGCTGGCGGGGTTGCCACCCAAGGGGGCGCACTGCGCTTGTTGCGTTCCAGGTAAGCCTTGATCAGTTCCAACTCCGCGCGACTCAATCCACGCAGTTCCAACTCGACAGGCCGTTCATCACGCAATCGGCCCGCTGTCCTCGCTGCATCCAATGCACGACCCAATCGGTCGATCAGTCCCTCGTAGACGTCCGGTTTAGTTGCGATTCGCTGCGATTCAACCATCCCCTCACCTCATTGAAGAAAGACTTGCTCCCCACTGAACAGCGTAGCCCTCGTTGCTGCGCCTGCCCGGCGCCGCGACAGACGGCCTCGGCTACGCAATCAGGGTTTCCCTCGATAGAGTGGGGTCATGTATGCTACGGCGCTTCCTGTAACTCCACTTCCCGCAGGGTTTGGGCACGGACGCGCCGCTTTTTGGTGTCGAACAACCTGAACGTTGCACCGAAGAGGATTAGGCCACCCCTATCCAGTTCAAAAGTAGCCATGCACGAACAATATCAGCCCCGTGAAATAGAAAATGCCGCCCAAACCTTCTGGGACGAGCAAAAGTCCTTTGAAGTCAGTGAACAGCCAGGCAAGGAGACTTTCTATTGCCTATCGATGTTCCCTTACCCCAGCGGCAAGCTACACATGGGGCACGTGCGTAACTACACCATCGGCGACGTGATTTCCCGCTACCAGCGCATGCAAGGCAAGAACGTCCTGCAACCCATGGGTTGGGACGCCTTCGGCATGCCGGCGGAAAACGCTGCGATGAAAAACAACGTGGCTCCCGCCAAGTGGACCTACGAAAACATCGCCTACATGAAGACCCAGCTGCGCAGCCTGGGCCTGGCGGTGGACTGGTCCCGCGAGGTGACCACCTGCAAGCCGGATTACTACCGCTGGGAACAATGGCTGTTCACTCGCCTGTTCGAAAAAGGCGTGATCTACAAAAAAAGCGGCACCGTGAACTGGGACCCGATCGACCAGACCGTGCTGGCCAACGAGCAGGTGATCGACGGGCGCGGCTGGCGTTCCGGCGCGCTGATCGAAAAGCGCGAAATCCCGATGTACTACTTCAAGATCACCGCCTACGCGGATGAACTCTTGTCGAGCCTCGACGATTTGCCGGGCTGGCCTGAACAGGTCAAGACCATGCAGCGCAACTGGATCGGCAAGTCCAAGGGCATGGAAGTGCAGTTCCCATACAACGTCGACTCCATCGGCGAAGCGGGCGCACTCAAAGTCTTCACCACCCGTCCCGACACCCTGATGGGCGCGACCTACGTCGCCGTGGCCGCCGAGCACCCGCTCGCCACCCAGGCCGCACAGAACAACCCGGAGCTGCAGGCGTTCATCGCCGAATGCAAAGGCGGCAGCGTGGCTGAAGCCGACGTCGCCACCCAAGAGAAAAAAGGCCTGCCGACCGGCCTGTTCGTCGAGCACCCACTGACCGGCGAGAAGTTGCCGGTTTGGGTCGCCAATTACGTGTTGATGCACTACGGCGATGGCGCAGTAATGGCTGTGCCGGCCCACGACGAGCGTGATTTCGAATTCGCCACCAAATACAACCTGCCGATCAAGTCGGTGGTACGTACCAGTTCGGGCGACACCAACCCGGCCCCATGGCAAGACGCCTACGGCGAGCACGGCACCCTGATCAACTCCGGAGAGTTCGACGGTCTGGACTTCGCCGGCGCCTTCGACGCCATCGAAGTCGCGCTTATCAAGAAGAACCTCGGCGCCTCGCGCACCCAGTTCCGCCTGCGCGACTGGGGCATCAGCCGCCAGCGCTACTGGGGCTGCCCGATCCCGATTATCCACTGCGAAACCTGCGGTGACGTGCCCGTACCGGAAGACCAACTGCCGGTCGTGCTCCCGGAAGACGTGGTGCCGGACGGCGCCGGTTCGCCATTGGCACGCATGCCTGAGTTCTACGAGTGCAGTTGCCCTAAATGCGGCCAGCCTGCCAAGCGTGAAACCGACACCATGGACACCTTCGTGGAGTCCTCGTGGTACTACGCCCGCTACGCCTCGCCTCACTACGAGGGTGGCCTGGTGGAAAAATCCGCGGCTGACCATTGGTTGCCGGTAGATCAGTACATTGGTGGCATCGAACACGCCATTCTTCACCTGCTGTACGCGCGTTTCTTCCATAAGCTGATGCGCGACGAAGGCCTGGTGAGTTCCAACGAGCCGTTCAAGAACCTGCTGACCCAAGGCATGGTGATCGCCGAGACCTACTATCGCCGCGAAGCCAATGGCGCCTACACCTGGTTCAACCCGGCGGACGTCGAACTTGAGCGCGACAGCAAAGCCAAGGTCATCAGCGCCAAGCTGATCGCCGACGGCCTGCCGGTGGAGATCGGCGGTACCGAGAAAATGGCCAAGTCGAAGAACAATGGCGTCGACCCACAGTCGATGATCGACCAGTTCGGTGCCGACACTTGCCGTCTGTTCATGATGTTCGCCTCGCCACCTGACATGAGCGCCGAATGGTCCGACTCCGGCGTCGAAGGCTCGCACCGCTTCCTCAAGCGCGTCTGGCGCCTGGCTCACGCCCATGTCAGCCAGGGCCTGCCGGCCAAGCTGGACGTGGCGTCCCTGAGCGACGAGCAGAAACTTATTCGCCGCAGCACCCACCTGGCCATCAAGCAAGCCAGCCAGGATGTAGGCCAAAACCACAAGTTCAACACCGCCATCGCCCAGGTGATGACATTGATGAACGTGCTGGAAAAAGCCCCGCAAGCGACCGAACAGGACCGCGCACTGGTACAGGAAGGCCTGGAAACGGTCACCCTGCTGCTGGCACCGATTACGCCGCACATCAGCCACGACCTGTGGAGCCGTCTGGGCCATAGCGACGCAGTCATCGATGCGCGCTGGCCGGTGCAGGATGACAGCGCCCTGGTACAGGACACGCTGCAACTGGTGATCCAGGTCAACGGTAAGCTGCGTGGCCAGATCGACATGCCGGCCAGTGCCAGCCGTGAAGAAGTCGAAGCGGCCGCACGCGTCAACGAGAACGTGCTGCGCTTTACCGAAGGCCTGACGATCCGCAAAGTGATCGTGGTGCCCGGCAAACTGGTCAATATCGTCGCTAGCTAATCGCATCGGGCGCAGGGCTTGAGCCCTGCGCCGAACAAAGCCTTCAAGGCCTCGATAAGGCCCACATGGTTTCAAGGGGAGCAACAAAATGATCAAACGCAATCTGCTGGTTATGGGCCTTGCCGTGCTACTGAGCGCTTGCGGCTTCCAGCTGCGCGGCACCGGCACCAATGACCTGACGATCAAGGAACTGGATGTCAGCGCGCGCGACGCCTACAGCGAAACCGTGACCCAGTTGCGCCAGGTCCTGGAAAACAACGGGGTACACGTCTACACCGGCGCAACCTACAAGCTGTTCCTGGCGAACGAAAAAGAAACCCAGCGCAACCTGAGCTACGCCAGCGCAGGGCGCGCCTCGGATATCGAACTGAGCACTGTGCTCAGCTTTGAAATCCAGGGCCGCGACCACCTGCCATTGATGGGTGACAACATCCAGGTGCAGAAAATCGTCAGCCACGATGGCAACAACCTGGTGGGCTCGGATGCCGAAATCATCCAGGTCCGCAAGGAAATGCGTCGTGATCTGGTGCAACGCGTAGTCTTGCGCCTGTCGATGCTGACCCCGGAGAAGCTGGAAACCTTGCAGCAAGCCGCTGACAACAAGGCCAAGGCTGACGCCGATGCGCTGAAAGCTGCGAAAGAGTACGAAGACAACACGCCGAAACAATCGCCTGTTGAAGTACCTGTCGAGTAAGCCAGACGGGGCGCCCCAGGCGCCCCGCTCTACCTGCCTATGAAACTCGCCCCCGCCCAACTCGCCAAACACCTGCAAGGTGGCCTCGCGCCTGTCTACATCGTCAGCGGTGATGACCCGCTGCTGTGCCAGGAAGCCGCCGACGCCATCCGTACCGCCGCACGCCAGCAGGGCTTCGATGAACGCCAGGTATTCAGCGCCGACGCCAGTTTCGACTGGGGCACGCTGCTGCAAGCCGGCGCGAGCATGTCGCTATTCGCCGAAAAACGCCTGCTTGAGCTGCGTCTGCCATCGGGCAAGCCTGGAGATAAAGGCGCGGCGGCACTGATGGAATACTGCTCACGTCCCGCTGAAGATACGGTCTTGCTGATCAGCCTGCCCAAACTCGACGGCAGCGCGCAGAAGACCAAGTGGGGCAAGGCCTTGGTAGAAGGGGCGCAGACCCAGTTCATCCAGATATGGCCGGTGGACAGCAATCAGCTGCCGCAGTGGATTCGCCAGCGCCTGTCCCAATCGGGGCTGGCCGCAACGCAAGACGCCGTTGAGCTGATCGCCGCCCGGGTCGAGGGCAACTTGCTTGCCGCCGCTCAGGAGATCGAAAAGCTCAAGCTGATGGCCGAAGACGGGCAGATTACCGTCGAAACGGTACAAGGCGCCGTGGCAGACAGTGCACGTTTTGATGTATTCGGGCTGGTGGATGCAATCCTCAACGGCGAACCCGCCCACGCCCTGCGCATGCTCGAAGGCCTGCGTGGCGAAGGGGTCGAGCCACCAGTGATTCTCTGGGCCCTGGCCCGAGAGCTTCGGGTATTGGCCAATATTGCCCTGCAGTACAGCCAAGGCACGCCGCTGGACAAGTGCTTCAGCCAGGCTCGGCCACCGGTGTGGGACAAGCGCAAACCCCTGATGAGCAAAGCCCTTCAACGGCACTCGGCGCAACGCTGGGCACAACTGTTGCTGGAGGCGCAGCGCATTGATGCACAGATCAAGGGCCAGGCGGCGGGTTCACCGTGGATGAGCCTCAGCCGTTTGTCGTTGTTGATGGCCGGTCAGCGCCTGACACTTCCAGCCGAATAATCCTAGTTTCCAAACACCACAGAACCAATGTGGGAGGGGGCTTGCTCCCGATGGCGGCGCTGAAGTCGACACATGTATTGACTGAAACACCACCATCGAGGGCAAGCCCCCTCCCACATGTCCTATCGCGTAAGCAATGAAATCTCCTACCTGCCGCCGGGCTTTACAGCTGTCCAACTTCGGCAGATGATTTGCACCGCTGCATCACATCTTAGGAGAGCATCGACCATGAGCAAAAAGCCATCCAGGCATGGCCCCAACAAGGCCAAATCCATCATCGCCCAGCCACTGTTCCGCAGCCGTCAGGAACGCGCCGGCAAGGGCAAGGGCAGCTACCGCCGCGAAGCCTTCCAGTCTAATAGCTGGGAGGCTTCTTACTTTCTGGCTGCCTGAAGGCAAGCGCCCCTCTGGCATGATAAGGTCAGCGTCTGATTTGTAATCCCTGGACCTGTGCATGCCCTCTCGTCTTTCCCGTCATTGGCACCTTCGCCAACTGATCGCTGCCTCCAGCCTCATTCTGCTTGTCGCCTGTGCGGAAAAACCTACCGCCGCCGACGCCCAACCGTTGCCAAAGCTCCAAACCGCACCCGTTGTAGCGCCCGCCGTCGTGGCCCCGCTGGCCGTGGACAATCTCGATATCCAACCGACCCAAACCTTCGCCGAATGGCAGGCGGGTTTCCGCGCGCAAGCCCTGCAGGCCGGCATTACCGCCGCCGTGTTCGACAATGCCTTCGCCAATGTCACCCCCGACATGGCGGTGATCCGCGCCGACCGCAGCCAGCCGGAGTTTTCCCGCCCGGTGTGGGAATACCTCGACGGTGCCCTATCGCCGTTGCGTGTGCGTAATGGCCAGGCACTGCTAATCAAATATGCCGACATCCTGCAAAGCATCGAGCAACGTTATGGCGTCGACCGCCAAGCGTTGGTGTCGGTGTGGGGCATGGAGAGTAACTTCGGCCAGTTCCAGGGCAACAATTCGGTAATCCGCTCCCTGGCGACCCTGGCCTATGAAGGCCGACGCCCAGCCTTTGCACAGGCGCAATTGCTGGCGGCACTGCAGATCATCCAACACGGCGATATCCAGGCCGACCAGATGAAAGGCTCCTGGGCAGGCGCTATGGGCCAGACCCAATTTATCCCGACCACCTACAACACCCACGCAGTGGACTTCGACGGCGACGGTCGCCGCGATATCTGGAATAGCCCGGCCGACGCCCTCGCCTCCACTGCGCACTACCTGCAAAGCTCCGGCTGGCAGAAAGGCCAGCCTTGGGGGTTCGAGGTGAAACAACTGCCAGCGAACTTCGATTACGCCCTGGCCGATGGCGGCACCCGCAAAACCGTCGCTGAGTGGCTGAAACTGGGCGTGCAGCTGCCGCCGGGCGCCAGCATGCCAAGCAATGTCGACCAACTCTCCGCCGCCCTGCTGCTGCCTGCGGGCTATCGCGGCCCGGCGTTCCTGGTGCTGGATAACTTCCGCGCCATCCTCAAGTACAACAACTCATCGTCCTACGCGCTGGCGGTTGGCCTGTTGTCGGAGCGGTTTGGTGGCGGTGGCGTGATTCGTGGCGAGTGGCCGAAAGATGAGCTGCCACTGAGCCGATCCCAGCGCATTGATTTGCAGACGGCGTTGAGTGCCAATGGCTATGACGCGGGCAACCCGGATGGGATTATCGGCGCCAACACCCGTAAGGCGATTCGTGCGGCGCAGCAGGCGCTGGGCTGGCCGGCGGATGGGTATCCGACGGTGAAATTGCTGGAGTCGCTGCAGAACCGTTAGATCTGCTTATGGCGACTATCGCTATCGGGGGCAAGCCCCCTCCCACATTTTGATTTGTGAATACATTCAAGTGTGGGAGGGGGCTTGCCCCCGATGGCGGTTTGGCAGGCACCAACAGATTCAGGGTTTGAACACCACATCCTGCTCCAACACCACCCGCTTCTCCCCTGCATCCAAACGCACCAACGCGCCCATTGGCAGCGTCAGGTTCGGATCGCAATGCCCACTGCGCCAGCCGGCCAACACCGGCATGCACAAAGGCTCGAACGTCTGCTTCAGCAGGCGCTCCAGCGCAGCGTTATCCACCCCCGCCACATCCCCCACCAGCACACCCGCAACCTGGGCCAATTTACCGGCCAGGCGCAAGTGCGTCAGCAACCGGTCAATGCGGTAGATCGGCTCGTTGACGTCTTCGATAAACAGGATGATGCCTTCAGCGTCGATTTCGTAAGGCGTCCCCATGACCGCCGCAATCATCGACAGGTTACCTCCCAGTAAGCGCCCACAGGCAATGCCAGGCTCGATCGTGGTCAGCGGGTACGCCACCGGGTGCGACAGCACACTGCTGGCGCCTATTTGTCCGCGCAGAAGGCTGAACAGTGAGGACTCGGTAGGCTGCTGCTTGTCGCCCAGCAGATCGGCATTGAGCATCGGCCCGTGGAAGGTCACGAAGCCGGCGTAGCGGCTGATCGCCAAGTGCAGGGCGGTGATGTCGCTGTAGCCCACGAATGGCTTGGGGTTGGCGCGTAGCAGTTCGAAATCCAGGCTATCGAGCAGACGCGGTGTTCCATAGCCGCCGCGCAGGCAAAAGATAGCGTCGATGTCCGGATCGGCGAAGGCGGCGTGCAGGTCACGCAGGCGCACTGCATCGCTGCCGGCGAGGTAGCCGTCGCGTTCATAGACACCGGGGAAAATCCGCAGATCGTAGCCGCGCGTACGCATCCATTGGCCAGCCCTTTCAACGTCCAGCACGGCGGGGCCGGCAGGGGCGATCAGGGCGATGGTGCCTTCAGAACGAAGGGCTGGAACGGCTGCTGTCATACACAACTCTCCCTAACTAGCGCGGAACGAAATGTGGGAGGGGGCGTGCCCCCGATTGCGGTGGATCAGCCAGCACATGTAGCGACTGACATACCGCAATCGAGGGCAAGCCCCCTCCCACACTGGATCTAAACCCCTATCAGGAAACCAGGCTTGCCTTGACCAACTTGGCTTGTTCGTCAGCGTGGTACGAAGAGCGTACCAACGGGCCCGAGGCGACGTTCTTGAAGCCCATCTTGTAGCCTTCCTCGGCGAACCAGGCGAAGGTGTCCGGGTGCACGAAACGCTGCACCGGCAAGTGGCTGCGCGACGGTTGCAGGTACTGGCCCAGGGTCAGCATGTCGATGTCGTGTTCGCGCATGCGTTTCATGACTTCGATGACTTCTTCGTCGGTTTCGCCCAGGCCCAGCATCAGGCCGGATTTGGTCGGAATGTGCGGCATCATCTGCTTGAATTTCTGCAGCAGGGTCAGCGACCACTGGTAGTCCGAACCCGGACGCGCAGCCTTGTACAGGCGTGGCACGGTTTCCAGGTTGTGGTTGAACACATCCGGTGGCTCGGCGGCGGTGATTTCCAGCGCCACGTCCATACGGCCACGGTAGTCCGGGACCAGGGTTTCGAGCATCACGTTCGGCGACAGTTTGCGGATTTCGCGGATGCAGTCGGCAAAGTGCTGTGCACCGCCGTCACGCAAGTCGTCGCGGTCCACCGAGGTGATCACTACATATTTGAGTTTCAGGTCGGCGATGGCGATGGCCAGGCTTTCCGGCTCGTTCACGTCCAGTGGCTTCGGCCGGCCATGGCCAACGTCGCAGAACGGGCAACGACGGGTGCAGATGTCACCCATGATCATGAACGTGGCGGTGCCGCCGGAGAAGCATTCGCCCAGGTTCGGGCAAGAGGCCTCTTCGCATACGCTGTGCAGCTTGTGTTTGCGCAGCAGGGCCTTGATACGGTCGACTTCCGGCGAAACCGGGATACGTACGCGAATCCAGTCGGGTTTCTTCGGAAGTTCGGTGGTCGGAATGATCTTCACCGGGATGCGTGCAACCTTCTCGGCGCCGCGCAGCTTGACGCCGGCTTCCACCTTGGCACGCGGGGCCGGGGCCGGACGCTCGGTAACGTCCAGCGTCGGGATCATGGTTTGCACTGCATCAGTAGTCATAATCAGTCGATTCCGCCCGTTAGGGTCGTCTGCTCAGCATAGTCGAGGTGTTTGACGAGCTGCGCGCGCAGCCGGGCACTTACCTCGGCAAATTTAATCGGTGTAGCGTGTTCGCTCAGTTGGGTCATCGCCAACCCGGCATAGCCGCACGGGTTGATCCGCCGAAACGGGGCCAAGTCCATGTCCACGTTCAGGGCCAGGCCATGAAAGGAACATCCGTGACGAATCCGAAGCCCCAGGGAGGCGATTTTCGCGCCATCCACATACACACCGGGAGCATCAGGCTTGGCCGCGGCGGTCACGCCATAACTGGCCAGCAACTCGACCAGGCAAGCCTCTATCCGGCTGACCAGATCGCGCACGCCGAATCCCAGCTTGCGCACGTCCAGCAACAGATAAGCGACCAACTGGCCGGGGCCATGGTAAGTCACTTGGCCACCTCGGTCGACCTGCACCACCGGAATATCCCCCGGCAGCAGCAAATGCTCAGCCTTGCCAGCCTGGCCCTGGGTGAACACCGGCGGGTGTTCCACCAGCCAGATCTCATCGGGGGCCGAGGTGCCACGCTCGTTGGTGAACCGTTGCATGGCGTGCCAGACAGGCTCGTAGGCCATCTGGCCGAGCTCGCGAAAGCCCAGGACCTCTGGCATCACAGCACCATGTGCACGAAGCCGGTGGCCCGCAGTTCGCTGTTGATGTCGTAGAGCTGGTCCTGGCCGGTCGCAACGATGTGCAACTGGATAGTCGTGTATTTACCGGTGGTGCTGGATCGCTCATCCACTCGGTTATCGTTGATCGTCGCGTGTTTACGCACGATCTCAAGAATCGTGTCCTTGCGGCCAACACCCGTGTCGCTGATCACCTTGATCGGGTAATCAACCACCGGGAATTCGATCTTGGGTGCCTTTACTTCGGTATCGGTCATGGCGTAACGGCCTCGTAAGCGGTAAGCCGTGGCGACGGCAAAGCCCCGCGTCGGATCAACGCGGGGCTTTGCAGGTGCACACTATCAGTTGAACAAGCCGTAGAAGAATAGACGGATGCTATCCCACACGCGGCGGAAGATACCACCTTCGTCGACAGCGTCCAGCGCGATCAGGTCAGCGCTGTGCACCACCTTGTCGTCCAGTTTCACTTCGACTTTGCCGATCACGTCACCCTTGGCGATTGGAGCAACCAATTGCGGGTTCATAGTCATGCTGGCAGCGAGCTTTTTCAGCTGGCCTTTAGGCATGGTCAGGGTCAGGTCTTCAGCCAGGCCGGCCTTGACTTGAGAGGTTGCGCCCTTCCATACCGGCGCGGTCGCCAGTTCAGCACCCTTCTGATAGAAGGTCTGGGTTTCGAAGAAGCGGAAACCATAGGTCAGCAGCTTTTGCGTTTCGGCCGCACGGGCCTGCTCGCTGTTTGTGCCGAATACCACTGCAATCAGGCGCTGGCCGTCACGAACAGCGGACGACACCATGCAATAGCCAGCCTCTTCGGTGTGGCCGGTTTTCAGACCATCAACGGTCTTGTCGCGCCACAACAACAGGTTGCGGTTAGGCTGCTTGATGTTGTTCCAGAAGAACTCCTTCTGGGAGTAAATCGCGTAGTGCACCGGGTCAACACGAATGATCGCGCGGGCCAGGATCGCCATGTCGTGAGCCGACGAGTAGTGCTCAGGGTTTGGCAAACCAGTCGGATTCATGAAGTGGCTGTTGGTCATGCCCAGGTCGGCGACGGTTTTGTTCATCATGTCGGCGAATGCATCTTCGCTGCCGGCGATGTGCTCGGCCAGCGCGACGCTGGCGTCGTTACCGGACTGGATGATGATGCCGTGCAGCAGGTCACTTACGGTGACTTGCGAGCCCACCTTGATGAACATGCGCGAACCGCCGGTACGCCAGGCGTTTTCGCTGACGGTCACCGGGTCGTTCTCGCCGATCTGGCCGCGACGGATTTCCAGGGTCGCGATGTAGGCGGTCATCAGCTTGGTCAGGCTGGCTGGCGGCAGGCGTTGGTCACCGTTGCTCTCTACCAGCACGTTGCCGCTGGCGGCGTCCATCAGGACCCACGCCTTAGCGGCCAGTTGCGGTGAAGCCGGCACCATTTCAACCGCCCAGGCGGCCGGGGTGATGATCAGCGAGATAAGCAGGCACGTGCGTTTGGCTAAGGTGGTGATGTTCATCCGTCTCTCGAAATTGCTTATGGAAACTTGCCCTCGCGGGCAAAACTTATTCAGACAGCCCGCTACCAGACTGTCACGTGTTCGGTTGCCCGCTCACCCCTTGCCCCTGGGTTTTTATTGTTCAACGAGCCAACAACCACAGCTCAAACCCGCGCACGGGCCTGAACCATCAATTCTTTGTTATTCGGCGGTGACCACGCTGGGTTGTCCCAGGTTGGCCATGCGCACGCTGTTCTGTACTTGCGCCACTTCGCTCGGCGAGCCGATAGGGCCCATGCGCACGCGGTGCAGGGTTTGCTGGTTACGCACGATGGAGCTGATAAAGACCGGCGCGTTGACCATGCCGCTGAGCTTGGACCTTAACAGTTCTGCCGCATCCGGGTTGGCGAAAGCGCCCACTTGCAGGTATTGCCCGCCAGCGACCGAAGCACCCGGCGCTGCGTGGGGCACGACCACCGTGTCCGGTGCGTGTTGCTGCGGTGGCGGTGTCCACTGTTCGATCTTGCCGGTGGATGCTGTCACTTGCGGCTGCGCACTCTGCGGTTCATTGAGCATCAGCGGGGCGGGCTTGCCACGCTGGGCCCAGTACTGCGCCGGGTCGATACCTTCGACCTTGACCCGTGCCGTACCGGTTTCGGCATAGCCGAGCTTCTTCGCGGCGGCGTAGGACAAATCGATGATCCGGTCCGAATAGAACGGCCCACGGTCGTTGACCCGCAGGATCACCGTGCGGTTATTGTCCAGGTTGGTCACCCGCACATAGCTGGGCAGCGGCAAGGTTTTATGCGCTGCGCTCATGCCATACAGGTCATAGACCTCGCCGTTGGCAGTGTTCTGACCATGGAACTTGGTGCCGTACCAGGACGCCGTGCCCGATTGCACGTAGGTCTTGGATTCCTGCAACGGAAAGTAGGATTTACCCAGCACGGTATAGGGGTTGGCCTTGTAAGGGCCGGTGTGCAAGGTGGGCGTGGCATCCGGGATTTTCGACACGTCGACATCCCACCACGGCGCGCCGTCTTTGTGCGCGCGGTTGATGTCCAGGCCTGGCTGGGAACGTACGGCGGTACCGCCGGACTTCTGTGGTGCCGGGCCACGGCTTGTGGAACAACTGACGACCAGCAGGGACAACGCGGCGAACGCCACCAGCTTGAGCGGTTGATTGAACGGCGATGCCCGCATTACTTGTTGCCCCGTGCTTGGACCAGCATGTCTGACAGCTGATGCACGGCCATGGCGTACATCACACTGCGGTTATAACGCGTGATTGCGTAGAAATTCTTCAGGCCCATCCAATATTCAGGGCCATTTTCGCCTTCCAGGCGGAACGCCGTGACCGGCATATCATCGCGTGGCGCATTCTGACTCGACCAGCCCAGCGCCCGCAACTCCCCGACCGTCTTGGCCGGCTCGATGCCCTGGGTCAGGCCTTCATCGGCACGTTCCCCGCTGACGTCGGCGCGAATCACTACGGGCTCGCCGCCCACCCAGCCATGGCGCTTGAAGTAGCTGGCCACGCTGCCAATGGCGTCGTCGGGATTACTCCAGATGTTGATGTGGCCGTCACCGTCAAAATCCACGGCATAGGCGCGAAAGCTGCTCGGCATGAATTGCGGCAAGCCCATCGCCCCGGCGTAGGAGCCTTTGAGGGTCAGCGGGTCGACCTGCTCTTCGCGGGCCAACAGCAGGAATTCGCGCAGCTCCTTGCGGAAGAAGTCGGCGCGAGGCGGGTAATCGAAGCCCAGGGTCGACAAGGCATCGATCACCCGATAGCTGCCGGTATTGCGTCCGTAAAAGGTTTCAATGCCGATGATCGCAACAATTACCTGGGCCGGCACGCCGTATTCCTGCTCGGCGCGGGCCAGCACGGCTTCATGCTGGCGCCAGAAGTCCACACCGCGCGCCACGCGGGCGTCGGTGAGAAACATCGGGCGATATTCCTTCCACTGCTTCACGCGTTCGGCGGGGCGGGAGATGGCGTCGAGGATCGCCTGCTTTTTCTGGGCTTCGCGGAACACGCCCATCAGCTGCTCACCTGCGAAACCGTAGTCGCGGGTCATCTCACCGACAAATTCGGCGACCTGGGGTGAACCATCGTAGTCACCGGCCTGCGCCTCTTGCGTTGCGCCCAGTAGCCCAATCAGGCCCATCCAGGACGCATGCCGAGTGGCCCAGCCGCGCATTACTTGCATTGACATCTTCACCTTATTCAAACCTGTGCGATCCACTTGCGATGCGTATGAATCGACATCAAAACCCCAAACGCTGACAGCAATGTCACCAGCGAAGTTCCGCCGTAGCTAATGAACGGCAACGGCACCCCAACCACCGGCAACAGGCCACTGACCATACCGATGTTGACGAAAACGTAAACAAAAAAAGTCATGGTCAGGCTGCCTGCGAGCAATTTGCCGAACAGCGTCTGTGCCTGTGCGGTAATTACCAGGCCGCGCCCGATCAGCAGCAAATAGATCAGCAACAGTGCGCAGATGCCTACCAAGCCGAACTCTTCGCCCATCACCGCGATAATGAAGTCGGTGTGGCTCTCTGGCAAAAAGTCCAGGTGCGACTGGGTGCCCAGCAGCCAACCCTTGCCAAACACGCCGCCGGAACCGATGGCTGCCTTGGACTGGATGATGTTCCAGCCGGTGCCGAGCGGGTCGCTTTCCGGATCGAGAAACGTGAGGATGCGTTGCTTCTGGTAGTCGTGCATAAAGAAGAACCACATGGCCACGGCCACCGGTACGGCCGCAGCCAGCACACTGAGGATCCAGCGCCAGCGCAAGCCACCCATGAACAGCACGAACGCACCACCGGCGAGAATCAGCAGCGAGGTGCCGAGGTCCGGCTGACGAACGATCAGGATGAACGGTACGCCAATCAGAATCAGGCTGATGCCTACGTGTTTAAGCTGCGGCGGCAAGGTGCGCTTGGACAGGTACCAGGCAATGGTGGCCGGCATCAGGATCTTCATGAATTCCGACGGCTGGAAGCGAATCACCCCCGGAATGTTGATCCAGCGGGTTGCGCCCATGGCGTTGTGGCCCATCACGTCCACCACCACCAGCAGCAATACACCGGCGACGTAGCCAAGCGGCACCCACCGCGCCATGAAACGCGGCTCCAACTGGGCAATCACCACCATGGACAGCAGGCCCAGGCCAAAAGACGACGCTTGCTTGATCAGAAGGTCCCAGTTCTTGCCGCTGGCCGAATACAGCACAAACAGGCTCCCGGCGGCCAGGGTCAGCAACAGGATCAGTAACGGGCCATCAATGTGCATGCGCTGCAGCAACGTCGCGCGGCGACGCATCACATCCTCGCTGGAGAGGATGCGGTCAAAATTACTCTTCACTGGCCGTAACCTCGGGGTTTGAAGGGGGGCCGCCATATTCGGGCTTGAGCCTGCCGTCGTCGGCCAACAACCAGGCATCCATCACCTGGCGCACCACGGGAGCGGCAACACCGGAGCCGGACTCGCCGTTCTCCACCATGACGGCCACGACGATTTTCGGGTCGTCTGCCGGAGCAAAACCGACGAACAAGGCGTGGTCGCGGTGGCGCTCCTGGACCTTGGTGCGGTCGTATTTCTCGCCCTGCTTGATCGCGACCACCTGGGCCGTACCGCTCTTGCCGGCAATGCGGTACTGAGCACCGATTGCGGCTTTTCGCGCGGTGCCACGGGCGCCGTGCATCACTTGCTGCATACCGTGGTTGACCTTGGTCCAGTCGGACGAGTCGCGCAGCACGATGTCCGGGATCGGGTTGTCATCCACCGGTTTCTCGCCCTCGATGGTCTTGGCCAGGTGCGGGCGATTCCAGATACCTTTGTTGGCCACCAGCGCGGTAGCCTGGGCCAGCTGCAACGGGGTGGCCTGCATATAGCCCTGGCCAATGCCGAGGATCAGGGTTTCACCCGGGAACCACGCCTGACGACGGGTCGCACGCTTCCACTCCCGGGACGGCATCAGGCCAGGAGATTCTTCGAACATATCCAGGGAAACTTTCTGACCGAGGCCGAACTTGCCCATGTAGGCAGACAGCCGGTCGATCCCCAGCTTATGGGCCAGGTCATAGAAATAGGTGTCGTTGGACCGCATGATCGCGGTGTCCAAGTCGACGTAGCCGTCACCGGTGCGGTTCCAGTTACGGTATTTGTGATCGTAGTTGGGCAGCATGTAGTAGCCCGGGTCGTACACGCGACTGGAAGCAGTGACCACGCCTGCATCCAGGCCAGCAATCGCCACCGCGGGCTTGATGGTCGAACCGGGCGGATACAGGCCGCGCAGCACGCGGTTGAACAGCGGTCGGTCGATGGAATCGCGCAACTCGGCGTAGGCCTTGAAGCTGATCCCGGTCACAAACAGGTTAGGGTCGAAACTTGGCTGGCTGACCATGGCCAGGACTTCGCCCGTTTTCGGGTCCAGTGCCACCACCGCGCCACGCCGCCCACCCAAGGCCATCTCCGCCGCTTCCTGCAGCTTGATGTCCAGGCTCAGCACAATGTCCTTGCCGGGAATCGGGTCGGTGCGCTTGAGCACGCGCAATACGCGGCCACGGGCATTGGTCTCTACTTCTTCGTAACCCACCTGGCCGTGCAGTTCCGGCTCGTAGAAACGCTCGATGCCGGTCTTGCCGATATGGTGGGTACCGCTGTAATTGACCGGGTCGAGGCTCTTGAGCTCTTTTTCGTTGATCCGCCCCATGTAGCCGACCGAGTGCGCAAAATGCGCACCCTGCGGGTAATGACGTACCAACTGTGCCACCACTTCCACCCCCGGCAACCGGAACTGGTTCACCGCGATGCGGGCGATCTGCTCTTCGGTCAGCTCAAACAGGATCGGCACCGGCTCAAAGGGCCGACGCCCCTGCTTCATGCGCTTTTCGAAGATCACTCGGTCTTCCGGCGTCAGTTGCAGCACCTCGACGATGACATCAAGGACTTGCTGCCAATCGCCGGAACGCTCGCGGGTCATGCTCAGGCTGAAGCTGGGCCGGTTATCCGCGACCACCACACCGTTGCGGTCGAAAATAAGCCCACGGGTCGGCGGAATCGGCTGCACATGCACCCGGTTGTTTTCCGACAGCGTGGAGTGGTACTCGTACTGGATCACCTGCAGGAAATACAGGCGGGCGATCAGCACACACATCAGCCCGACGACCAGAATCGCACCAAACACGACCCGAGCGCGTACAAGACGTGCGTCTTTCTCGTGGTCCTTGATGCGGATCGGCTGGGTCATCGGGAGGGGCGCAGACTATTTGTGGTAAGGGTGCCCGGACAGAACTGTCCAGGCGCGATACAGCTGTTCACCGATCAGAATCCTTACCAACGGGTGCGGCAACGTCAGTGCCGACAGCGACCAACGCTGGTCGGCTCGCGCGCAGACTTCTGGCGCCAGCCCTTCCGGGCCACCGACCATGAAGTTGACGGTGCGCGAGTCCAGGCGCCAGCGATCCAGTTCCACCGCCAGTTGCTCGGTGCTCCAGGGTTTGCCGTGCACTTCGAGGGTGACGATGCGCTCGTTGGGGCCGACCTTGGCCAACATGGCTTCGCCTTCCTGACGGATAAAGCGCGCTACGTCGGCATTCTTGCCCCGGGTGTTGAGCGGTATTTCCACCAGTTCCAGCGACAGCTCAGCGGGCAGACGCTTGGCATACTCGTGCCAGCCTTCTTCCACCCACTTGGGCATGCGTGAACCGACAGCGATCAGACGCAGGCGCACAGCCGTTCCTTATTCCTGGTCTTTGTTGAGCTTGTCGAAGTGCGCGTGGCCCACTTCCGGGCTGTGGTGCTTGCCATCAGCGGCACGGCTCTGCTCGGCGCCTTTCCACAGACGCTCCAGGTCGTAGAACTGACGGGCGTTGGAGGTCATCATGTGAACGATCACGTCGTCCATGTCCAGCAGCACCCAGTCGCTGTCGCCCTTACCTTCTTCACCCAGTGGCTTGACGCCTTGGGCTTTGACGGCTTCGCGGACCTTGTCCAGCATCGCGCCGATCTGGCGGTTGGAAGTACCAGTGGCGATGATCATGAAGTCGGTGATGCTCTGCTTGTCGCGTACGTCCAGAACCTGAATGTCCTGGGCCTTCACGTCTTCCAGGGCGGCAACGGCGACTTTTACCAGCTCTTCGCCAGCCAGTTCCGGACCAACGTGGGCTTCAACCGGCAGCGGGGCGCTTTTGAACGTGCCTTTGCGTTTTACTTTGCTTACGTCTTTGTTCGTCATAAAAAACTCGTTTTGCTCATATGTTCGGGCGCTCGCTGCACGACTGTTCGTGCGTTCAAGCGCGCCTTTTCAGTTCGACGCACGGTAAAGCCCGTGCGCATCGATGTAGGCCAGGACCGCGTCAGGCACCAGGAAACGTACCGACTTCCCGCTGGCCAGCAGTTGACGGATCTGGGTGGCAGACACCGCAAGCGGGGTCTGCCAGACGAATGCAATATTCCCGTTCGGCCCGGTCAGGGCCAAGGGGTCACTTACCGACCGCGCGGCCAGCAGGTTGCGCAAGGCATCCGGCGGTTCGCTGTCGGCATCCGGGCGTTGCAAAACCAGGATGTGGCAATGCTGGAGGAGTTCCTCCCAGCGATGCCAAGAGGGCAGGCCGCAAAATGCGTCCCAGCCCAAAAGCAGAAACAACTGGTCATCTACGGCCAACTCGGCGCGTATCAGCTCCAGGGTGTCGACAGTGTAGGACGGTTTATCGCGTTTGAGTTCGCGGTCGTCCACCACCAGCGGCGGTATGCCTTCTACGGCAAGGCACACCATTTCCAGACGTTGTTGCGGTGACACCTGCGGCGTATCGCGATGGGGCGGCCGCGCGTTGGGCATCACGCGCAACTCGTCCAGTGCAAGGGCATCTGCGACTTCGAGAGCGCTGCGCAAATGGCCGATGTGCACGGGGTCGAAAGTACCGCCGAGCAGCCCGATGCGTTTAGCCATCAAGTGCGCACATGACCGTCGCCGAACACCACGTACTTCTCGCTGGTCAGACCTTCCAGGCCAACCGGGCCGCGTGCGTGAAGCTTGTCGGTGGAGATGCCGATCTCGGCGCCCAGCCCGTATTCAAAGCCGTCGGCAAAGCGCGTCGAGGCGTTGACCATCACCGAAGCGGAATCCACTTCGTTGAGGAAACGACGCGCATCGCTGAAGTGCTCGGAGACAATCGCGTCGGTGTGCTTGGAGCCGTATGTGTTGATGTGTTCGATGGCCTGATCCAGGTCATCAACGATGCGGATTGACAGGATCGGCGCCGTGTATTCGGTGTACCAGTCCTGTTCAGTCGCTTCGATCACGTCCGCGCCCAGCAGCGCGCGGGTGCGTTCGCAGCCGCGCAGTTCCACGCCCTTGTCGCGATAGATGGCAGCCAGCGGCGGCAGCACGCGATCGGCAATGCCGACGTGCACCAGCAGAGTCTCCATGGTGTTGCACGGGGCGTAGCGATGGGTCTTGGCGTTGTCGGCGATGCGGATGGCCTTGTCGATATCGGCGGCGATGTCGATGAACACATGGCATACACCGTCCAGGTGCTTGATGACCGGAACCTTGGCATCACGGCTGACGCGTTCGATCAGGCTCTTGCCACCGCGCGGCACGATCACGTCGACGAATTCCGGCATGGTGATCAGCGCGCCAACGGCCGCGCGATCGGTGGTTTCCACCACTTGCACCACTTCGGCCGGCAGTTCGGCCACGGCCAGGCCTTGCTGGATGCAGGCGGCAATTGCGCGATTGGAATTGATCGCCTCGGAACCGCCACGCAGGATGGTGGCATTGCCGGACTTGAGGCACAGGCTCGCGGCGTCAATGGTCACGTTAGGTCGCGACTCATAGATGATGCCGATCACGCCCAGGGGCACGCGCATCTTGCCGACCTGAATACCGGACGGCAGGTAACGCATATCGCGGATTTCACCGATGGGGTCAGGCAGCTTGGCCACCTGACGCAGGCCTTCGATCATGTCGTCGATACGTGCCGGGGTCAGCGCCAGACGGTCCAGCAGGGCCGGTTCCAGGCCATTGGCGCGGCCGTTGGCCAGGTCCAGTTCGTTGGCCGCGGCGAGTTCGGAGCGCGAAGCATCCAGAGCATCAGCGGCGGCCAGCAAGGCACGGTTCTTCTGCGCGGTGCTCGCACGGGCGATCAACCGCGAGGCCTGACGGGCAGCGCGACCCAGGCGGGTCATGTAGTCAAGAACGGACTCAGTCATGGTCAGGGAGTCTTGGCAAAGAGGAAAGCGGCAGATTATAGCTGTGACGCCGCCCGACTGACAGCGGTGAGGGGCGGATGGTCGAAATGAACTGTAAAAACCTGGGGTTCAGCGGTAATTAAGGTGGGAGTTGTTATGATTCCGTCATATTTAGCCGCATTTCCCCTGACCGCCATGCCCAGCTCATCGCCCCAACGCCCCGCCAGCGCCCTGCCCGACGGCTTCTTCGACCGTGACGCGCAAATTCTTGCGCGGGAACTGCTCGGCAAAGTTGTACGCCATCGCGTCGGCGAAATCTGGCTTTCGGCTCGAATTATTGAAACGGAAGCCTATTACGTGGCCGAAAAAGGTAGCCACGCTTCACTCGGCTACACAGAAAAGCGTAAGGCTTTGTTTCTGGATGGCGGCCATATCTACATGTACTACGCCCGTGGCGGCGACTCCCTGAACTTCAGCGCACATGGACCGGGCAATGCCGTATTGATCAAATCGGCCTATCCGTGGGTCGATGACCTTTCCGGCCAGGCGAGCCTCGCGCAGATGCAGTTGAACAACCCGAATGCCGATGGCAGCCCGCGCACCTCGCAGAAGCTGTGCGCCGGCCAAACGTTGTTGTGCAAAGCGCTGGGGCTCAAAGTGCCGATGTGGGACGCCAAGCGCTTCGACCAGGAAAGGCTGTATGTGGAAGATGTCGGCCAGGTACCGACGCAAATCATCCAGACGACCCGCCTGGGCATCCCCAGTGGCCGCGATGAACACCTGATGTACCGATTTGTCGATGCAAGCTATGCACCGTACTGCACACGGAACCCGCTGCGCCGAGGCCAGGTCGAAGGCCGCGACTATTTTCTGATTTGAATTTTGTGGTGATGGAGTGACGTTTATGGGCCAATGGCTCGATAGCATTACCGGCTGGCTGACCCTGAACCCACAATGGCTGGCGGTGGCGGTGTTTATCGTCGCGTGCGTGGAATGCCTGGCGATTGCCGGTTTAATCGTACCGGGCACGGTATTGCTGTTTGCCATTGCCGCATTGGCCGGCAGCGGCGCGCTGTCGTTGAGTGAAACGCTGTTGCTGGGCTTTCTCGGCGGTTTGCTGGGCGATGGGGTTTCCTACTTCCTGGGCAGACATTTCCACCAGAACATCCGCCGCCTGCCCGGTCTGCGCCACCACCCCGAATGGATGAACGGTGCAGAGACCTACTTCCACAAGTACGGCATCGCCAGCCTGCTGGTCGGACGCTTCATCGGCCCCTTGCGCCCGATGCTGCCGATGGTGGCCGGCATGTGCGATATGCCGTTCCCACGCTTTGCGGCAGTGAGCGTCCTCGCCGCAGCCGGCTGGTCGGTGGCCTACTTGCTGCCGGGCTGGGCCACCGGCGCCGCGTTCCGCCTGCCATTACCGGAAGGCTTCTGGCCTGAGGCCGGCGTTGTCACGGCGTGCCTGGCGGTACTGCTGGGGCTGGGTTTGAACAGCAGCCTGCGCGACCACCGGCGCACCACCTTGTGGATAGGTTGCGCCAGCCTGACGTTGTTGATCGCACTGTTTATCGGTTATCCACACCTGAATGATTTCGATCAGGGTCTTAGCGCACTGGTGCAGGAGCATCGCAGCGCCTGGCTGGATGAAGCCATGGTGATGGTCACCCAATTGGGTGAGTTCAAGAAGATGTTTGTCGCCAGCGCCGTCTTCACCGGGCTTTTGCTACTGGCTCGACAGTGGCGCCACGCCATCTTTGTGGGCGCCACACTGGCCGGATCGGCGGTAATCAACACCGGGAGCAAATTGTTTTTCGCCCGTGGCCGCCCGGAAATCCTTACCGACCCCCTGACCAGTTTCAGCATGCCCAGCGGCCATGCCTCCGGCGCCTTCGCGTTTTTCCTGGCGCTGGCGGTGCTGGCAGGTTGCGGCCAACCGACACGGCTGCGACTGACGTGGATACTGCTGGGCTGCATTCCCGCCGCCTTTATCGCCTTGTCCCGGGTTTACCTGGGCGCCCATTGGCCCTCGGACATCCTGGCCGGCACGCTCCTGGCGATGACGGTGTGTGCGTTCAGCCTGACAGCCATCCAGCACCGCAGCCCACTGCCACCCTTGCGCAAAAAAACATGGTGGCTGCTGCTGCCTGCCATAGTGGCAGTCTTGAGCTTTATTGCACTCACCGGCACATCCCACGCACTGCTGCGCTACGCCTACTGAGTGAAAAGCTCTTCCTGTAGCTCATCAAGCAGCATCTGGATCGCATCCAGGCGCTGCTGCGGGTCGTCGAGTTGCAGCAGGTCGATCTTGTCGGCCTCGGTAAAGGGCAAGAGATAAGCAAGCTGATTGCCCAAGGCTTGCTGGCCCTCGGCATGGGCGTCCATGTCCAGCGAAGAGACCATCGGATGCTCGGCCAGGGCCTGGAGCAATGCCAGCAGATCAGCGTCCTCTTCTTCTAACGGCTGGTCCGGCTGCTCATCCAGCCATTGCACCTCGGCCACCAGCAACTGGTCTTTTTGCACGCCCGTATCGAGCACACGAAAGCGCCGCCCGCCTTCGACACGAATCCCCAGCAGACCATTGTCCTGCTGCTTGAAGTCGCGAATCAGCGCTTCACAGCCGATCAGCGCGTAACCGTCCGGAGCCATGCCTACTTCCTTGCCGTCAAGGATGCACACCACGCCGAAGCTTTCGCCCTTTTTCATGCAACGGCTGATCATGTCCAGGTAGCGCGCCTCGAACAATTGCAGGTCGAGGGTGCAGCCAGGGAACAGCACGGTATTGAGCGGGAACAGCGCCAGACTCATAAAGGTTTCCTTAAACCTGGTTTAAACAATCACTGACACAGCCAACGGCAGGAACACCGCCGTGGCCACGCCCATCAGACTCATGGCCAGCGCCGCAAAGGCGCCACACTCTTCGCTCTCCTGCAGGGCCACCGAGGTGCCGACCGCGTGGGCGGTCATGCCCAACGCCATGCCACGCGCCTCGGGACTGTGCACACCCAGGCGCGAAAGTAACGCCGGCCCCACCATCGCCCCCACCACCCCAGTGATCAGCACAAACACCGCGGCCAGTGCCGCCACGCCGCCGATCTGCTCGGCCACCAGCATGGCGATCGGCGAGGTCACCGACTTGGGCGCCATGGTCATCAGCATCATGTGTTCAGCGCCGAACCACCAGCCGAGCAGCACACACAGGCCGGTAGCCAATACACCGCCTATCACCAGCGTAGTAAAAATTGGCCAAAATAATTGGCGAATGCGCCGCAGATTCAGATAAAGCGGCACCGCCAGCGCCACCGTGGCAGGCCCCAGCAGAATGCCCATGATCTCGGTGCTCTTGCGGTACTCGGCATAGCTCAGGCCGCAGGTGAGCAACACGCCGATCACCAGCAGCATGGAGACCAGCACCGGTTGCAGGAAGATCCAGCGGGTTTTCTCGAACCCCGCCAGCACCAGTTGATAGGCGCCCAGGGTAATACCGATACCGAACAGCGGGTGATGAATCACGGACGTCCACGCGCCATGCCAGTCGAAGATCATTGATCCTTCTCCTTGCGCTTGACCATCTGCTGCATCAGTACGCCAACGAATGCCATGGCGATCACCAGTGACAACACCAGCGCGCCGACGATGGCCCAAAAGTCAGCCGCGATGTCCTTGGCGTACACCATCACGCCGACTGCCGGCGGCACCAGCAGCAGTGGCAGATACCGCAACAGGCTGCCAGCGGCCAGGCTCAACGGCTCGCCCACCTCGCCACGCCAGATCAGGAAACCCAGCATCAGCAGCAGGCCAATGATTGGCCCCGGCAGAACCGGCAACAGCAAATGATTGATCGCCGTACCGATCAACTGAAACAACACCAGCCATGTCAGACCACGTAACAGCATCCGCTTTCTCCCCCCCTCTGAACTCGCCCGCATTATAAGCATGCCGGCCCTATGCATCGGCATTCGCCAAAAGCATGGTGGGTTGACCGGGCTGGTTGCCCGTGATGATCTACATTGGTTCTCTGTAATCCATAAAAACAGCATCGATGAACCAAGGAGAGACGCAATGCCCTATGTACCTGTAGCGCAGCTCAAAGATTATGTCGGCAAGGAACTGGGACGTTCCGAATGGCTCACCATCGACCAGGCGCGTATCAACCTGTTCGCAGAAGCCACTGGCGACCATCAGTTCATCCACGTCGACCCGGTCAAGGCTGCGCAAACGCCGTTCGGCAGCACCATTGCCCACGGTTTCCTGTCGCTGTCGCTGATACCCAAGCTGATGGAAGACATCCTGATCATGCCCGAAGGCCTGAAGATGGCGGTCAACTATGGCTTGGACACCGTGCGCTTTATCCAGCCGGTCAAGGTCAACTCCAAGGTGCGCTTGAACGTGATCCTCACTGACGTCACCGAGAAAAAGCCCGGCCAGTGGCTGTTAAAGGCCACTGCCACGCTGGAGATCGAAGGCCAGGAAAAACCGGCCTACATTGCCGAGTCGCTTTCACTCTGTTTCGTGTAAGGCCATCCCTGTGGTGAGAGGCTGAAACTCACCACGGGGTATGTAAATTTATGTATGAAACTCGCAGCTGCGGCATACTCGGCGCTCAAATATCCGGATCCCGCTATGCGCCCACTCGCCCCCCTTGCCCTTGCCCTGTTGCTCACCGCTTGCGGAGACGGCGAATCGCTGTTGCCGCCCGATGCGCGCCTGCCCGACGGCGGCCGCTATCGGGGCGATGTGGTCAACGGCCTGCTGCAAGGCCAGGGCCGTGTGGACTACCCCAACGGCAGTTGGTACGCCGGCGCGTTCGACAAAGGCCAGTGGCACGGCCAGGGCGAGTGGCATGGCAGCAACGGCGAAGTCTATAAAGGCCAGTTCCAGCAAGGTCTGTTCGATGGACAGGGCAGCCTGACCACCGCAGCCAGCCAGTATGTCGGCGGGTTTCGCAAGGGTCGGCGCAACGGCGAAGGCACCCTCAAAGAGGGGCAAATGACCTATCGCGGCGAATTCAAAGACGATCAGTATTCCGGTCTAGGCCGCCTGGAGCTGGCCGACGGCAGCCAATACCAGGGCCAGTTCGCCCACGGCAAGCCGAATGGCGAAGGCCAGCGCAACGACGACAGCGGTAATCAGTTCAGTGGTCGCTTCGTCGATGGCCAGTTGGAGGGCAACGGCACCTTCAACAGCGCCGACGGCGACATCTATGTCGGTCAGTTCAAGCAGAACCAACTCAACGGCAAGGGCCGCTATGAAAACGCTGACGGCGACGTGTGGATCGGCCAGTTCAAGGAAGGCGCGCTCAGCGGTAAGGGCGAACTGATCGGCGTGGATGGCAGCCATTACGTCGGCTATTTCAGCGATTGGCGCTTTACCGGCGAAGGCCGCCTGAACCTGACCGACGGCAGCTTCTACATCGGCGGCTTCGACAGCGACAACTATCAGGGCCGCGGCACGCTGGTCCTCACCGACGGCACGGTGCAGGCCGGTACCTGGGTCAACGGCATGCGCGTGCGTGACGCGGACGGCACATTGTTGCCTGACCCACTGGAGATCGGCGTGCTGGCCCAAGGGCATTTGCTCGATGCTGCCTTTGCCGCCGTGCCCGCCTCCACCCCTGCCGTGGAGTTGTACACCCTGGCGGTGGCCGGCGACGGCAAACAAAGCGTGTTCCTGCGCGAAGCCGATTACGTCAGCAACATGCTCGCAACCCGCTTCGGCGCACGTGGGCAGATCCGTTTGGTCAACCACCGCGACCATATCGCCGACCGCCCCCTGGCCACCCGCGAAAGCTTGCGCCGTGCCGTGCAAACCCTGGCCGAGCGCACAGGCCCGGAAGACCTGGTGTTTATCTACATGACCAGCCACGGCACCCACGAACACGAACTGGTGCTGGATCAGCCGCGCATGGAGCTGGCCGATTTGCCCGCCGATGAGCTGGCCGCCGTGCTGACACCGCTGAAAAACCGCGACAAGATCATCGTAATTTCCGCCTGCTATTCCGGCGGCTTTATCCCGGCACTCAAAGACGACCGTACGCTGATCATGACCGCCTCCCGCGCCGACCGCGTGTCCTTCGGTTGCTCCGAAGAAGCCGACTTCACCTACTTCGGCGACGCCCTCTTCGCCCAAGCCTTCAACCAGACCGACGACTTGCAGCAAGCCTTCAAGCTGGCACAGCTGCATGTGAGCGAGCGCGAACAGGCCGACAATTTCGAAGCGTCCGAACCGCAGATCTGGGCCCCCAAAGGCGTGATTGCCCACTGGCAACTTTTACGTAAACAGCAGGCACGAAAGGCGCTCGAAAGCGTCTCAATGAATAGCAAGGAAGCCAAAGGCAACTAAGCTGCAACGTGTAACAAGGGGGAAACACTATGTACCTGACACCTCAGCATATCTTGCTCGCAGGGGCCTCCGGCCTCACTGGCGAACACCTGCTCGACCGCCTGCTCAACGAACCCACCGTGACCCGCGTGCTCGCGCCGAGCCGCAAGCCATTGGCCGAACATCCACACCTGGAAAACCCGGTGGGCGACCCAGCGGTGTTCCTGCCGCAACTGAGCGGCCGGGTGGATATCGCCTTCTGCTGCCTGGGCACCACAATCAAAAAAGCGGGCTCGGAAGAGGCTTTCCGTGCGGTTGACCTGGAGATGGTCGTCGCCTTCGCCAAGCGCGCACGGGAAATGGGCGCACGGCACCTGATCGTGATCAGCGCGATTGGCGCCGATCCGAAATCTTCGATTTTCTACAACCGAGTCAAAGGGGAAATGGAGCAGGCACTCAAGGCCCAAGACTGGCCGCAACTGACCATCGTGCGACCGTCGCTGTTGTTGGGGGAGCGGCTGGAACCCCGTTTGGCCGAACAACTGGCAGGGCCGCTGTCACGACTGATTCCAGGCAAGTACCGAGGCATCGAAGTGTGTGAACTGGCCCGGGCCATGTGGCGCCTGGCGCTGGAAGAGCAGAATGGGGTGCGGATCGTAGAGTCGGACGAACTGCGCAAGCTCGGCAAATAAAGCCGAACACAAAGCAAAATGTGGGAGGGGGCTTGCTCCCGATGGCGGAGGGTCAGTCAACATATTGGGTGACTGATACACCGCTATCGGGGGCAAGCCCCCTCCCACATTGGTTTTGTATTGCCTTCGGGTCAGCGCTAGAGCCCGCCCGTGGCGTTAAATCCCACTCCGAGCACCGTCAACACCGACAGCGGCAACAGCAAAGTGTCGAGCAACGCACTGGCCGGCAGGTCGACACCGGGGTAGCTCGGCGCCTCAGCACCAAACCGGTCCTTGGCGCAGCAACCTCCATTCATTGCGTACAAGTCCAACCGCGTGCCGGCATACACCACCGGCGCGCCGGGCTGCGCAGCGTCCAGCGTACGCGCGGTGGCGCAGCCGCCCAATTGCAACGCCAGTATCACCAACAGTGCCTTATTCATCGCTGCTCAAATGGTGTTCGCCCCAACGCGGCAGCATGTCCTGTGGAATATTCAGCAGGTTGAGAATCCGCGCCACCACAAAATCCACCAGGTCATCGATGGTCTGCGGCTGATGATAAAAGCCCGGCGACGCAGGCAGGATGGTCACGCCCATGTTCGACAACTTGAGCATGTGTTCCAGATGAATGCTCGAATACGGCGCCTCGCGCGGCACCAGGATCAACTGGCGGCGCTCCTTCAATGTCACATCTGCCGCGCGCTCGATCAGGTTATTGCAGGCCCCGGTGGCAATCGCCGACAAGGTGCCGGTGGAGCACGGCACAACAACCATTGCCGCCGGTGCACCGGAGCCCGAGGCCACCGGCGACATCCAATCTTCTTTGCCGTAAACCTTGATCTGCCCCGGCGCCGCACCGGTGTACTCGGTGAGGAAGGCCTGCATCATCTGCACCTTGGGAGGCAGTGCCACGTCGGTCTCGGTCGCCATCACCAACTGCGCGGCCTTGGAGATCAGGAAGTGCACCTCGCGATCTTCACGCACCAGGCAGTCAAGCAGGCGCAGGCCGTAGGGCGCGCCCGAGGCACCGGTCATCGCCAGGGTGACGCGTTCCGGCCCGCTCATTTCAGCGCCTCGGCCAGTTTGCCGTGCAAGCCGCCGAAGCCGCCGTTGCTCATGACCACCACATGGGTGCCAGGCTTGGCCTGCTGCTTGACGAACTCAATGATGCCCTCGATGGAATCACAGACTTTCGACGGCACCGTGCACTGGGCCGCAATCGCCGGTAAGTCCCAGCCAAGATTGGTCGGGGCGTACCACACCACCTGGTCGGCATCGTTGACGCTTTCCGGCAGGCCGTCGCGGTGTGCACCAAGCTTCATGGAGTTTGAGCGCGGCTCGACAATAGCAATGATCGGGGCATCGCCAACGCGCTTGCGCAGTCCGTCAAGGGTGGTGGCAATGGCGGTTGGGTGGTGGGCAAAGTCGTCGTAGATGGTAATCCCATTCACGTCGGCGACTTTTTCCATGCGGCGTTTTACGCTTTTGAATGCGCTCAGCGCAGCAATGCCCATGGAAGGCACCACGCCCACATGCCGTGCGGCAGCCAGAGTGACCAAGGCATTGGCAACGTTGTGCTGACCAGTCATGTCCCACTCGACGATGCCTTGGGCCTCACCCTCAAACAGCACTTCAAACCTGGAACCGTCTTCACTGAGCAACTTGAACTGCCATTGCCCTCCCGCCCCGGTGGTTTGCACCGGTGTCCAACAGCCCATCTCGATCACGCGCTGCAAAGCCGGCTCGGTAGTCGGGTAGATGACCAGGCCTTCGCTTGGGATAGTGCGCACCAAATGGTGGAACTGCCGCTCGATAGCGGGCAGATCGGGGAAGATGTCCGCATGATCAAACTCAAGGTTATTGAGGATCGCCGTGCGCGGACGGTAGTGGACAAACTTGGAGCGCTTGTCGAAGAAGGCGCTGTCGTATTCGTCAGCCTCGATCACAAAGAACGGCGTGTCGCCCAGGCGCGCGGAGACCGAGAAGTTTTGTGGCACGCCGCCGATCAGGAAGCCAGGACTCATGCCCGCATGCTCCAGCACCCACGCCAGCATGCTGCTGGTAGTGGTCTTGCCGTGGGTACCGGCAACGGCCAGTACCCAGCGGCCTTGCAGCACATGATCGGCCAGCCATTGCGGGCCGGAGACGTACGGTAAACCTTTGTTGAGCACGTACTCGACGGCCGGGTTGCCACGGGACATGGCATTGCCGATCACCACCAGATCCGGCACCGGGTCGAATTGCGCCGGATCGTAACCCTGGGTCAGTTCAATGCCCTGCGCTTCGAGTTGCGTGCTCATGGGCGGGTAAACATTGGCATCGGAGCCTGTCACGTGATGGCCCAGTTCTTTAGCCAGAACCGCCATCGAACCCATGAAGGTGCCGCAAATACCAAGAATATGAATGTGCATAGTCGACCTCGTAAACATCGAGGCAGGTTAGCGCAGGGGGGCGAAAATCGCACTCTTTAGCTGTAGGACCAAACCACGATCACCCGGGCAGGGACGCGCGTGCGATACCGTGCCGGCGCAGCTTTCTATACAACGTATTGCGGCTGACACCCAGTTGCTCCGCCGTATGGGACATATGCCAGCGCTGTTGTTCCAAGGCCGTTAGCAAGGCAAGTCGCTCGGCGTCTTCCAGGGGCGACTCGGCGGTCTTAGCCTCAACCACCGGTTGCGGTCGGGCCTGGCGGATCGACGCGGGCAAATCTTCAAGGCCCACGCGCCCGTCGTCACACAGCGCCGCCAACGTACGCAGCACCGTGCGCAGTTGTCGGACGTTACCGGGCCAGGCAAAGGTCAACAGCGCCGAACGCGCCGCCGGGTCGAGTTGTACAGTCTGCCCGCCCGCCTCTTCAGCCAGCAGAAAATCCAGCAACTGAGATTTATCGCTGCGCTCACGCAGCGGTGGCAACCCAACTTCCAGCCCGTTGAGCCGGTAATACAAGTCCTCACGGAAACTGCCGTCCTGGACACGCCCCAGCAAGTTGCGGTGCGTCGCGCTGATAATTCTGACGTTAACCGCCTGAGGCTCACCGCCGATAGGCACCACCATGCGGTCCTCCAGAACCCTTAATAAGCGGGTTTGCAGAGCCAGAGGCATATCACCGATTTCATCGAGGAACAGAGTGCCGCCGTCGGCCTGTTGCAACTTACCTTGCATGCCCTCCTTCCGCGCGCCAGTGAAACTGCCGCCGCGATAACCGAACAGCTCGCTTTCGATCAGGCTTTCCGGGATGGCGGCACAGTTGAGGGCGACGAAGGCTTTGTCGGCACGCTGGCTGGCATGGTGCACGGCCTTAGCGAAGGCTTCTTTACCGCTGCCGGTTTCCCCATTAATCAGTAGCGGCACATCTCGCTCGAATACCCGCAGCGCCTTGCGAAAATCATTTTGCAACGCCGGATCACCCAGGCAGATGCCAGCCAGGCGGGCGGGCTCAGCCTTCGCGCTGGGTAAAGACACACTGCGTGGCTGACCACGCAGTGCGGCAAACAAGCGCCGCCCATCGCGGGTGCGCAGTGGCCAACTGGCGGTCGCATTGGCACTGGCGCGACCGAGTAATTGATCCAGAGAACAGTCGAAGAACGCCTCCACCGGCTGACCCAGCAGGTTGCCTCGAACCTGCCCTAGCAGATTCAGCGCGCTCTGGTTCATCGCGCAAATGCGCCCTTCGCCATCGAACGCCAGCAACCCTTCGCTGAACAGGCCCACGGACTCGGCCTGCAGATGAAAGCGCAACAGCCAGTGGTGCTCGAAATGGCGCAGGAAGTAGCAGCTCTCGATCATCTTCGCTGACAGGTTCACCAGCGCCATGGTGTGAAACTGACTCTGGCGCGATACCGCTTCCCGGGCTGACGACACGTCCAGCACCGCCAGCAATTCACCATGGGGGTCGAACACCGGGCTCGCCGAGCAGGTCAGCCCGGTGTGGCGGCCACGGAAGTGTTCATCGCGATGAATGGTCAGGGACTGACGCTCCACCAGGCAGGTGCCGATGCCATTGGTCCCTTCGCAGGCTTCACTCCAATCGGCACCGAGCCACAGACCGGCGCGCTCGAAAATCTTGCGCTCGGACGGCGCAGTGACACAGTTGAGGATCACTCCGCGCGCATCGGTCAGCAGTACCGCGTGGCCGGCACCGGAGAGCTGCTGGTGCAGGCTATTCATCTCACTGCCGGCGATGTGCAGCACTTGCTGCAGACGCTCGCGGCTTTCCAACAGGCGCCCGTGTTCAAGCACGGTGGGTGCGATGGTCTGCGCGGGATCCAGGTGGTAATCCTCCAGGCACCGCAGCCAGGAACGGGCGATGGACGGATCGCTGGAGGGGTCACGGCCACGTGCCACGGTGAGGACTTGCTGGGCATGGCGACTGAAATGATCGTTGTGCATGTTCTTATTATTCTCCCTGCGTGAGAGCGTCCAGCATCCCCCAGCCCTGCAAGAGATGCAATCCCGTGCAGACCCACCGGTCACAGGCTGTACCGTTTATGGCACAAAGTGTCACCCAGGCTGTGCCAGGCGTGTGACAGCAATGCCTTTCAACAAACCTCAACCCCTTGATTTACATGGCCCTCAAGGCAGTGGCCCGACCTTTGCTCTACGCTTTACCAAGCGCTTGAGCGCTGCACTCCAATAAACATAAAAGCCAGGAGATACCCACCATGCGTTACGCACACCCCGGTACTGAAGGCGCGATCGTTTCGTTCAAGGCCAAGTACGGCAACTACATTGGTGGCGAATTCGTTGCGCCGGTCGACGGCAACTATTTCACCAACACCTCGCCGGTCAACGGCAAGCCCATCGCCGAATTCCCGCGCTCCACTGCCAAAGACATCGACAAGGCCCTCGACGCCGCCCACGCCGCCGCTGACGCCTGGGGCAAGACCTCGGCCCAGGACCGCTCGCTGGTGCTGCTGAAAATCGCCGACCGCATCGAACAGAACCTTGAACTGCTGGCCATTACCGAAACCTGGGACAACGGCAAAGCCGTGCGTGAAACCCTCAACGCCGATATACCGCTGGCCGCCGACCACTTCCGCTACTTTGCCGGCTGCATCCGCGCCCAAGAAGGCACCAGCGCCGAGATCAACGAACACACCGCGTCCTATCACTTCCACGAGCCTCTGGGTGTGGTTGGTCAGATCATCCCGTGGAACTTCCCGCTGCTGATGGCCGCCTGGAAACTCGCCCCGGCCCTGGCCGCCGGTAACTGCGTGGTGCTCAAGCCCGCCGAACAAACCCCGCTGGGCATCAACGTGCTGATGGAAGTCATCGGCGACCTGCTGCCACCGGGCGTGCTGAACGTAGTACACGGTTTCGGCAAAGAAGCCGGCGAAGCCCTGGCCACCAGCAAACGCATCGCCAAGATCGCCTTCACCGGCTCCACCCCGGTGGGTTCGCACATCATGCATGCGGCGGCGGAGAACATTATTCCGTCCACCGTTGAGCTGGGCGGCAAGTCGCCGAACATCTTCTTCGCCGACATCATGAAAGCCGAACCGTCCTTCATCGAGAAAGCCGCCGAAGGCCTGGTGCTGGCGTTCTTCAACCAGGGCGAGGTGTGCACCTGCCCATCCCGTGCGCTGGTGGAAGAGTCGATCTACGACGACTTCATGAAAGTGGTGATGAAGAAAATCGAGCAGATCAAACGCGGTGACCCGCTGGACACCGACACCATGGTCGGCGCCCAGGCGTCCGAGCAGCAGTTCGACAAGATCCTGTCTTACCTGGAAATCGCCAAGGGCGAAGGCGCGCAGTTGCTCACCGGCGGCAAGGTGGAGCAGCTTACCGGCGACATGGCCGGCGGTTATTACATCCAGCCGACGCTGCTCAAAGGCACCAACGAAATGCGTGTGTTCCAGGAGGAAATCTTCGGCCCAGTGGTGAGCATCACCACCTTTAAGGACGAAGCCGAAGCCTTGGCCATTGCCAACGACACCGAGTTCGGCCTGGGCGCCGGCGTGTGGACCCGCGACATCAACCGCGCCTACCGCATGGGCCGGGCGATCAAGGCGGGCCGAGTGTGGACCAACTGCTACCACTTGTACCCGGCGCATGCCGCGTTCGGTGGCTACAAGAAGTCCGGTGTGGGCCGCGAGACACACAAGATGATGTTAGACCACTACCAGCAGACCAAGAACTTGCTGGTGAGTTACGACATTAATCCACTGGGCTTCTTCTAACTAACATCCCCTCCCACTTTTGAAACAAGGTCAATGATGGGAGGGGGTTTTCCCCTCCCACACTTAGATCGTCACAAGTACTTGCGAATAGCATTCGGCACACAGAGGCCGAGTTAAAAACAATAACAACGAAAGGTACTTCTTCATGCCTAGCGAACCGACTGGATCTTCTGTCGACTTCGAAAAAGTCGACTCCCAATACTTCCAACAACGCGAACTTAAAAAAGGCGCCGCCGGCTGGGTGCTGTTAGTTGGGCTCGGCGTTGCCTACGTTATTTCCGGCGACTACGCCGGCTGGAACTTTGGCCTCGCCCAGGGTGGCTGGGGCGGTATGTTCCTCGCCACATTGCTGATGGCCACCATGTACCTGTGCATGTGTTTCTCCCTGGCCGAACTGTCTTCGATGATCCCTACCGCTGGCGGTGGCTACGGCTTTGCCCGCAGTGCCTTCGGGCCTTGGGGCGGTTTTCTCACGGGCACGGCCATTCTGATCGAATACGCCATAGCCCCCGCCGCCATCGCGGTGTTTATCGGCGCTTACTGCGAGTCGCTGTTCGGCATTGGCGGTTGGATGATCTACTTGGCGTTCTACATCATCTTTATCGGCATCCACATCTTTGGCGTTGGCGAAGCCTTGAAGCTGATGTTTGTCATCACTGCCATAGCCGCGATTGCACTGGGCGTGTTCCTGGTGTCGATGGTGCCGCACTTCAACGTCGCCAACTTGCTGGATATTCCGGTGACCGAGGCCAAGGGCGCCAGCACCTTCCTGCCGTTTGGCTACGTCGGCGTGTGGGCGGCAATTCCCTACGCGATCTGGTTTTTCCTCGCCGTAGAAGGCGTGCCGCTGGCCGCCGAAGAAACCAAGAACCCCAAGCGCGACCTGCCTCGTGGCCTGATCGGCGCCATTGTGGTGCTGACCAGCTTTGCCTTGTTGATCCTGGTGATTGCACCGGGCGGCGCGGGCACTTACGCGTTAATCAAATCCGGGAACCCGCTGGTGGAAGCGCTGGCGTTGTCCTACGGCGGTTCGACCTGGATGGGCAGCTTCGTCAACCTGGTTGGCTTGGCCGGACTGATCGCCAGCTTTTTCTCGATTATCTATGCCTATTCGCGGCAGATCTTCGCCTTGTCCCGTGCCGGCTACCTGCCGCGCAAGCTGTCTGAGACCAACAAGAGCAAGGCACCGGTACTGGCGCTGGTGATCCCCGGCATTATCGGTTTCGGCCTGTCGCTGACCGGCCAGGGGGATTTGCTGATCCTGGTGGCGGTGTTTGGCGCGACCATTTCCTACGTACTGATGATGGCCGCGCACATCACCCTACGCATCCGTCGCCCCAAAATGGACCGTCCTTACCGCACGCCGGGTGGCATTTTCACTTCAGGGGTTGCCTTGGTACTCGCCTGCGTGGCCGTCGTTGCGGGCTTTCTGGTGGATCCACGGGTGGTGATTGGCGCCGCGATCATCTATGGAGTATTAATTGCTTACTTTGCTTTCTACAGCCGGCATCACTTGGTAGCAGGCACGCCCGAAGAGGAATTCGCGGCGATCCAGGCCGCAGAGGCCGCCTTGCACTAACTGCCGTAAACCTCGACGCGGGCTGCTGCCCGCGTCGTCAAGGAGACACTGTATGGCAAGCTTTTCCCACGCGGTGGGTGCACAAACCTACCGCTTCGACAGCCTCAAGGACGTGATGGCCAAGGCCAGTCCCGCGCGCTCCGGAGACTTTCTCGCCGGCGTCGCCGCGCAGAACGACGGTGAGCGGGTGGCGGCGCAAATGGCGCTGGCAAATATCCCGTTGAAACACTTTCTTGAAGAAGCGCTGATCCCCTATGAAAGCGATGAAGTCACCCGACTGATCATCGACACCCACGACAAGCAGGCTTTCGCCGTTGTCAGTCACCTGACCGTCGGTGGCCTGCGCGACTGGCTGCTCAGCGACGCCGCCGATGAACATTCCCTACGCGCCTTGGCGCCGGGTCTGACACCGGAAATGGCTGCTGCGGTGTCCAAGATCATGCGCGTGCAGGACTTGGTACTCGTGGCGCAGAAGATCCGCGTCGTGACCCAGTTTCGCGGCACCATGGGCCTGCGCGGTCGCCTGTCGACCCGCCTGCAACCTAACCACCCGACCGACGAGCCGGCGGGCATCGCTGCGAGCATTCTCGACGGCCTGTTGTACGGTAACGGCGACGCCATGATCGGCATCAACCCGGCCACCGACAGCATCGCCTCGATCTGCGCGATGCTGGAGATGCTCGACGCCATTATCCAGCGCTACGAAATCCCCACCCAGGCCTGTGTGCTGACCCACGTCACCACCTCCATCGAAGCCATCAACCGCGGCGTGCCACTGGATCTGGTGTTCCAGTCGATTGCCGGCACCGAAGCGGCCAACGCCAGTTTCGGCATCAACCTGAATGTGCTGCAGGAAGGCTACGACGCGGGCTTGAGCTTGAACCGGGGCACTCTGGGCCAAAACCTGATGTATTTCGAAACCGGCCAGGGCAGCGCCTTGTCGGCCAATGCGCATTTTGGCGTCGACCAGCAAACCTGCGAAACCCGCGCCTATGCCGTGGCACGGCATTTCAAACCGTTTCTGGTAAACACGGTGGTCGGGTTTATCGGCCCCGAGTACCTGTACAACGGCAAGCAGATCATCCGTGCCGGCCTGGAAGACCACTTCTGCGGCAAATTGCTGGGTGTACCGATGGGTTGCGACATCTGTTACACCAACCACGCCGAAGCCGACCAGGACGACATGGACACCCTGCTGACCCTGCTGGGCGTGGCCGGGATCAACTTCATCATGGGTATCCCCGGCTCCGACGACATCATGCTTAACTACCAGACCACCTCGTTCCACGACGCCTTGTACGCTCGCCAGACGTTGGGTTTAAAGCCGGCACCGGAGTTTGAACAGTGGCTGGCAAAAATGGGCATTTTTACGCAAGCCGACGGCAAGGTGCGCTTCGGCAACAGCCTGCCACCGGCGTTTCGCCACGCCCTGGCGCAATTGGGATGAAGGAGCCGCCTGTGCAACTCGACCTGCCTGAAAACCCGTGGTTGGAACTGCGGCGCCTGACCCCGGCGCGTATTGCCTTGGGCCGTACCGGTACCAGCATTCCTACCAACGCCCAGCTTGATTTCCAATTTGCCCACGCCCAGGCGCGGGACGCGGTGCATCTGCCTTTCGACCATGCTGGCCTTAGCAGTCAACTGGCCGAACGTGGGCGTGACAGCCTGTTGCTGCACAGCGCCGCAACCGACCGGCATAGCTACTTGCAACGTCCGGATTTGGGGCGGCGCTTGAGCGACGAATCGGCCCAGAGCCTGCGGGATTACGCAGCAGCGCATCCCGGCGGCGTGGACCTGGCGGTCGTGGTGGCTGATGGTCTGTCGGCGCTGGCAGTGCATAAACATACGTTGCCGTTTCTTACGCGCATGGAAGAACAAACCCACGCCGAAGGGTGGTCCTTGTCGCCGGTGATCCTGGTGGAACAGGGGCGCGTGGCGGTTGCCGACGAAATCGGGCAACTGCTCGGCGCCAAAATGGTGGTGATCCTCATCGGCGAACGGCCGGGGCTCAGTTCGCCGGACAGTCTGGGGCTGTATTTCACTTACAACCCCAAGATCGGTCTCACCGATGCCTATCGCAATTGCATCTCCAACGTGCGCTTGGAAGGCTTGAGTTACGGGATGGCGGCCCATCGTTTGCTGTATTTGATGAAAGAGGCGTGTCGCCGGCAGCTCTCGGGGGTAAACCTCAAGGATGAGGCGCAGCTGCAGACCATCGAGTCCGACGATCCGAACCTGATGAAAGGTAATTTCCTGCTCAGCCCACCGCAGGACTGATCCCGGCACGATTGCGCTTTTTGGCGTCTTTAGGCAGCATCAATTCACGGCCGCACGTGTGGTCATACCCATCTGGAAGTTGAGGCCTGGCATGCGGATTACTCAAGCGACCCTGGAACACCTGGACCTGTTGACCCCGCTGTTCGTCAAATACCGCGAGTTTTATGGGGCCCTGCCGTTCCCGGACTCATCGCGGGCTTTTTTGGAAAAGCGCCTGCGCCGCAAGGAGTCGGTGATTTACCTGGCCTTGGCCGATGATGACGACAAGAAGTTGCTTGGTTTTTGTCAGTTGTATCCGAGCTTTTCGTCGCTTTCGCTCAAGCGGGTGTGGATCCTCAATGACATCTACGTAGCCGAAGACGCACGTCGGCAGCTGGTGGCGGATAACCTGATGCGCACCGCGAAAAAGATGGCCAAAGAGACGCACGCAGTGCGGCTGCGGGTGTCGACCAGCAGTGACAACCAAGTGGCGCAGAAGACGTACGAGTCAATCGGGTTTCGTGAAGACACCGAGTTCAAGAACTACACCTTGCCGATCAGCGAAGACTGACTCCCGGACACCGTGGACACCTTGTGGGAGGGGGGATTGCCCCCGATAGCGGTTTGTCAGTCAGACTATTTATAACTGACCCACCGCTTTCGCGAGCAAGCCCGCTCCCACATTGATTTCTGGCGATCTTCAGACCTCACGCCACGACATCCCCCGCTACAAAACCAACACGCTTTTCACCTCTCAATCCGTATAATGCGGACCTTTCAGGGTTGTAAGAAATGCGGCATACACTTGTAGCCTTATTACCCGAGCTTCCGCACAGGCCCGCTGAGCCGGGCCGTTCACACAGGTGCCATCCATGGATTTCAACCCGCTCGACCTTATCCTGCATCTCGACGTCTACCTCGACCTGCTGGTAACCAATTACGGTCCGTGGATCTACGCCATTCTGTTTCTGGTCATCTTTTGCGAAACCGGTCTGGTGGTCATGCCGTTCCTGCCAGGCGACTCTTTGCTGTTTATCGCCGGAGCCATCGCCGCAGGTGGCGGCATGGACCCGGTATTGCTGGGCGGCCTGTTGATGTTGGCGGCAATCCTCGGCGACAGCACCAACTACGTAATCGGACGAACAGCTGGAGAACGCCTGTTCAGTAACCCGAACTCGAAGATTTTCCGCCGCGACTATCTGCAAAAAACCCACGATTTCTACGACAAGCACGGCGGCAAAACCGTGACCCTGGCGCGCTTCCTGCCGATTCTGCGCACCTTTGCGCCGTTCGTGGCCGGCATCGCGAGAATGCCCTACCCACGGTTCTTCGGATTCAGCGTGCTGGGCACTATCCTCTGGGTCGGCGGCCTGGTGACCCTGGGCTACTTCTTCGGCAACGTGCCCTTTATCAAGAAAAACCTGTCGCTGCTGGTGGTGTTCATCATCCTGCTGTCCCTGGTGCCGATGATCATTGGTGTGTTCCGCAGCCGTTTTGGCCGCACTTCCTCCGAAGCCAAGCAGCAGTAACCTGCGATGTGGTCCCTCAGCGCCTGGCGTCGCCGGCGCCTGCTGACCAAGCACCCGATTGCCGATGAAACCTGGCAACGGGTGCGCCACCACCTGACCTTCCTCGACGGTATCAGCGCCGAGCAGGACCAGTGGTTGCGCGAAGCCTGCGTGGTGTTTCTCGCCGAAAAACACCTCACCGCCCTGCCGGGCGTCGAGCTGCACCAGGAACAACGCCTGCTGCTCGCCGCTCAGGCGCAATTGCCACTGATGAACCTCGGCGACCTCGACTGGTATCAGGGCTTCCACGAAATCGTGTTGTACCCCGACGACTTCCTGAGCCCCCAGCGCCATCGAGACAGCAGCGGCATCGAACACGAGTGGGACGGCGAACACAGCGGTGAAGCCTGGCAGCAAGGCCCGGTGATCCTCGCCTGGCCGGGCGTACTCGCCAGCGGCCAGTGGGAGGGCTACAACCTGGTGATCCACGAACTGGCCCACAAACTCGACATGCTCAACGGCGACGCCAACGGCCTACCGCCGCTGCACCACGACATGCGCGTGCAGGAGTGGGCCAGCGTGATGCAAAGCGCTTATGACGATCTCAATCGCCAGTTGGACGCCAACCCGGACGCCGACACCGAGATCGACCCCTACGCCGCAGAAAACCCGGCGGAATTCTTCGCAGTCACCAGCGAATATTTTTTCAGCGCCCCGGATTTACTGGTCCGCACTTATCCACAGGTGTATGCCCAACTCAGTCGCTTTTATCGCCAAGACCCCTTGGCCCGCCTGACCCATCTGCAAGCCCACGACCCGCGTTATCAGCCACAAGACGAATGACCGTACGACGTCTGGCGCATGGCATCGCCGTCAGAATATGCCTATAATCGCCGCCACTTTTAGGCCAATCCGGCCATGTCATATGGCCAACTACGGGGGCAACGCCCAATGAGCTACAGCAAGATTCCGGCTGGCAAAGACCTGCCGAACGACATCTACGTCGCCATCGAGATTCCGGCCAACCACGCGCCGATCAAATACGAAATCGACAAAGACAGCGACTGCCTGTTCGTTGACCGTTTCATGGCCACCCCAATGTTCTATCCGGCCAACTACGGTTTCATCCCGAACACCCTGGCTGACGACGGTGATCCCCTCGACGTGCTGGTCGTAACGCCTTACCCGGTCACCCCTGGTTCGGTCATCCGCGCACGTCCGGTCGGCATCCTGAACATGACCGACGACGGCGGCGGCGATGCCAAAGTTATCGCAGTCCCACACGACAAGCTGTCCCAGCTGTATGTGGACGTGAAGGAATACACCGACCTGCCACCACTGCTGCTGGAACAGATCAAGCACTTCTTCGAGAACTACAAAGACCTCGAAAAAGGCAAGTGGGTGAAGATCGACGGTTGGGGCAACGCAGACGCCGCCCGCGCCGAGATCATGAAGTCGGTTGCAGCCTACAAAGGCTGATACCCGCTCTTCATTGCCCCGGCAATTAAAAAGCCCCGATTATTCGGGGCTTTTTTGTGGGAAAACTAAACAACAAGTTCAAAAATTAGTACATGCCGTTCAACTAAGCGATACAACTGAAAGATCAAGCCACAACTAAGCAAAAACCTACAGGCGCAATTCAACGCATGGTTTATTTGATTGGTTTTCTTGGCCAGTAAACTCTGCGTTTATGAATACATCAGGTGATCGTTTAAAAGTGCTATTGCAGGAAGTTCATCTTTCCGCATCCGACTTCGCCAAAAACCGTGGTGTCACGCCTCAACACGTGAACAACTGGTTCAAACGCGGTGTACCCATGGGCCGACTCAACGAGTTTGCAGAACTTCTCTGCGTCTCCAGCCGTTGGCTGCGCACCGGCGAAGGCCCCAAACACCCACCGGCCAACTTCCTGCTGGAAGGCCCAGACGCCCGGAAAGGACTGCCCAGCACCCGAGAAGGAGGCGGAAAATACCTCACAGGCCCAACCTGCCCTCCGGAACCACTCGATGTGGAGATTCCCCTCCACCCCACATTCACCTCAACCGAGCGCATACGCGTCTCCCTGCATACCCTCGAAACCCTTACCGTCAACCCTGACCGCGCGGTAGGCGCCTACATGGTCGACAACAGCATGATCGACATCATCCAACAGGGCGCCACCCTCGCCATCGACAAAGGCCGCACCCAAATCATTGATGGCGAAATCTACGCCGTCGAACACGACGGCATGCTGCGCATCAAATATCTCTACAACCGTCCAGGGGGAGGGTTGCGCATGCGAAGCCACAACGCCAGCGAACACCCGGACGAATACCTCAACCATGAAGAACGCTTCGAGCAGAACTTCAAAATCGTCGGCTGGATATTCTGGTGGTCCACCCTCAACAACCGCCGCCCGCCCGTTCCGCTGGATGAGCACCTATTAGGCTGGGAAGGCTCTAAATCGGAACCGGAGGTGGGCATTTAAGGTGAATGTGGGTATCATGCGCCGCACATTTGGCAGGGGGTGGCTTAAGGCTAACCACCCTGCTCGGCGAAGCGGAGGAGTTCCCGCGGATGCCCCTACTATTCAGCCCGACGCAATGTGGGCTGAGCGATTTGAAGGCTGGTGAGGTTTGTCAAAAACAAGCTGAGGCAGTCCCCGAGAAGCCGGCCACAAGCCGGCTTTTTAATGCCTCTAATAATCTCCCCCCCTGCAAATCAAGCCAACGTGCACCCATCCTCTTTGCCTCCGCTCGCTCCCAACGCCATGCCCAGCCTCCATCCTTTGTCCCTTTTTAGTTGACAGTAAGACTCCCCTCGCCCGATTTATCCTCCAATCACGACCCATTAATCTGTGCCCATGTTGAACGCAACGCCAAACCCACTTAAACAAAAAAGGATTCAACCATGAGCACTCCGACCTACAACCGCTTGAACAAAGACGACGCCGTAGTCCTGCTGGTCGACCACCAGACCGGCTTGATTTCCTTGGTGCAAGACTTCTCGCCCAACGAGTTCAAGAACAACGTGCTGGCACTGGCCGACCTGGCCAAATTTTTCAACCTGCCGACCATCCTCACCACCAGCTTTGAGCAAGGCCCCAACGGCCCTCTGGTGCCTGAGCTGAAGGAGATGTTCCCGGACGCGCCGTACATCGCTCGTCCTGGCCAGATCAATGCGTGGGACAACGAAGACTTCGTCAAGGCGATCAAGGCTACCGGCCGTAAGCAGATCATCATTGCCGGCGTAGTGACGGATGTGTGCGTAGCATTCCCGACCTTGTCGGCGCTGGCAGAAGGGTTTGAGGTGTTTGTGGTGACCGATGCGTCCGGCACGTTCAATACCACCGTGCAACAAGCGGCATGGAGCCGGATGACGCAAGCCGGTGCACAGTTGATGAACTGGTTCTCGGTGGCGTGTGAGCTGCATCGCGACTGGCGCAACGATATCGAAGGCCTGGGCAATCTGTTGTCCCAGCGTATTCCCAACTATCGCAACCTGATGAATGGTTATGCGGCGCTGACAGCCCATCAGAAATAAGTCAGCCGAAATTCCCGATAAGCCTGCCTTGAAAAGCAGGCTTTCGGTGTTCACATGAGCGTAACCCGCCAGTTCACGCTCAACTTGCTCGAGGCTTGGCAACTGTTTTGCAACTGCCGGCAACCTCCCCATCCCGCGTGTTGCGGGACCACCTGTGTTCAATCGACGGTGCGATTTACCACCTCGTAACTCCCACCACTCATTTGCCCCACTCCCCCATGTCTGCTAGTGTCCCGCCGGTTTACCGTCTACCGGAATAGCCGCCATGGCCCGCAAAAAAGTTGCACTCGATTTCGAACAATCCCTCGCCGACCTGCAAACCTTGGTCGAGCGTCTGGAGAATGGCGAGTTGTCGCTGGAGGACTCGCTGACGGCGTTTGAGCAAGGCATCGGCCTGACTCGCGACTGCCAGAGCGCGCTGGCGCAGGCGGAGCAGAAGGTGCAGGTGTTGCTGGAGCGTGACGGGGAGTTGGCCGAAGAACCTTTCGATGCGGAACAGCCGGAATGATCGACGCGTATCAGGCCAGTAGCCAAGCCCGGGTGAATGCGGCGCTGGAGCCCTTGTTTGTTGCGCCCAGCCCAGAAATGAACCGTCTCTATGCAGCCATGCGCTATAGCGTGATGAATGGCGGCAAGCGTGTGCGCCCGTTGCTGGCGTATGCGGCGTGTGAAGCCCTCGGTGCGCCTGCCGAGCAGGCCAACGGCGCGGCGTGTGCGGTGGAGCTGATCCACGCTTATTCCCTGGTACACGACGATTTGCCGGCAATGGACGACGACGATCTGCGTCGCGGCCAGCCAACCACTCATAAAGCCTTTGATGAAGCCTATGCGATTCTGGCCGGTGACGGCCTGCAAAGCCTGGCGTTCAGCGCATTGCTGGACCCGGGCTTGAGCAGCGTCAACGCCGAGACTCGCCTGCGCATGGTCACCGCCCTCGCCCACGCTGCGGGCCCGGCCGGTATGGTCGGTGGGCAGGCGATCGACATGGGTTCGGTCAGTCTCAAGCTGGATCAAAAAGCTCTGGAACATATGCATCGCCACAAGACCGGCGCGCTCATCGAGGCTGCCGTGCACCTCGGTGCCCTGGCCAGTGGCCGTGCCGAAGCTGCGCAGTTGGCGGCCTTGCAGACGTATTCCCGCGCCATCGGCCTGGCTTTCCAAGTGCAGGACGACATTCTCGACGTGGAAAGTGACACGGCCACCTTGGGCAAGCGCCAAGGTGCCGATATCGCACGGGACAAACCGACTTATCCTGCGCTGCTTGGTCTCGACGCTGCCAAGGCATATGCCCTGGAACTGCGCGACCAGGCCCTGGACGCCCTGCGACCTTTCGACGCGGCAGCCGCGCCACTGCGTGACCTGGCGCGGTATATCGTCGAACGCCGCCACTGATAACAGCGGCCATTGCAGCCGCATATCGGCCAAGTTCGGCGCTCTGCGTGGGCAGTTTGCGATGCTTGAGGTAAACTGCCGCCTCTTCTTATACCTATAACGATTCGCCTGATGCCCACGACGTTTCAAGAGATTCCCCGCAAGCGCCCGTCCACGCCCCTGCTCGACCGTGCTGTCACGCCGGACGGCCTGCGTCGTCTGGGTGAAGCCGAGCTGGAAACCCTGGCCGATGAACTGCGCCTGGAATTGCTCTACACGGTCGGTCAGACCGGTGGGCATTTTGGTGCAGGCCTGGGCGTCATCGAGCTGACCATCGCGTTGCATTACGTGTTCGATACCCCGGACGACCGGCTGGTGTGGGACGTGGGCCATCAGGCGTATCCGCATAAAATCCTCACCGGCCGACGCGAGCGCATGAGTACCCTGCGCCAAAAGGACGGTGTTGCCGCCTTCCCGCGTCGCGCCGAGAGCGAGTACGACACCTTTGGCGTCGGTCACTCCAGCACCTCTATCAGTGCAGCGCTGGGCATGGCGATTGCCGCCCGCCTGCAAAACAGTGATCGCAAGGCGATTGCGGTGATCGGTGATGGCGCGTTGACCGCCGGCATGGCCTTCGAAGCGCTGAACCATGCGCCTGAAGTGAACGCCAACATGTTGGTGATCCTCAATGACAACGACATGTCGATCTCTCGCAATGTCGGTGGCCTGTCCAATTACCTGGCAAAAATCCTCTCCAGCCGTACCTACGCCAGCATGCGCGAAGGCAGCAAGAAGGTGCTCTCGCGTCTGCCCGGCGCGTGGGAAATTGCCCGACGCACCGAAGAATATGCCAAGGGCATGCTTGTCCCCGGTACCCTGTTCGAAGAGCTGGGCTGGAACTACATCGGCCCTATCGACGGCCACGACCTGCCCACTCTGATCGCCACGCTGCGTAACATGCGCGACCTCAAAGGCCCGCAGTTCCTGCATATCGTCACCAAGAAAGGTAAAGGCTTCGCCCCGGCGGAAGTCGACCCGATTGGTTACCACGCGATCACCAAGCTGGAACCTGTGGACGCCCCAGCCGCTGCGCCGAAAAAGGCTAGCGGGCCGAAGTATTCCGGTGTGTTTGGCGAATGGTTGTGCGACATGGCCGCTGCCGACTCGCGCCTGGTGGGCATTACCCCGGCGATGAAGGAAGGCTCCGACCTGGTGGCGTTCAGCGAGCGTTTCCCGCTGCGCTATTTCGACGTGGCGATTGCCGAGCAGCACGCGGTGACTTTCGCCGCCGGCATGGCCTGTGAAGGCGCCAAGCCAGTAGTAGCGATTTACTCCACTTTCCTGCAACGCGGTTATGACCAGCTCATTCACGATGTGGCGGTGCAGAACCTTGACGTGCTGTTCGCCATCGACCGCGCGGGTCTTGTAGGCGAAGACGGCCCAACTCACGCCGGCAGCTTCGACCTGTCGTACCTGCGTTGCATCCCCGGCATGCTGGTAATGACGCCGAGCGACGAGAACGAACTGCGCAAGATGCTCAGCACTGGCCACCTGTATAACGGCCCGGCCGCCGTGCGTTACCCGCGTGGTAATGGCCCGAATGCAGTGATCGAAAAAGATCTGGAGCCGATCGAGATCGGCAAAGGCATCGTGCGTCGCCAGGGCAGCCAGGTCGCGTTCCTGGTGTTCGGCGTGCAATTGGCCGAAGCACTGAAAGTCGCCGAAAAGATCGACGCGACCGTGGTCGATATGCGCTTCGTCAAACCGCTGGATGAAGCCTTGGTACGCGAGATCGCCGGTAGCCATGAGTTGCTGGTGACCGTTGAAGAGAACGCCATCATGGGCGGCGCCGGCGCGGCAGTCAGTGAGTTCCTGGCACGGGAGAATATCCTCAAGTCGGTGCTGCACCTGGGCTTGCCGGATGTGTACGTCGAGCACGCCAAGCCAGCGCAGATGCTGGCGGAGTGCGGCTTGGACGAAGCAGGGATCGAGGCTTCGGTGCGCGCACGAATGGCGCTGCTGGACCTGTAGAAACCGGATCAACATGTGGGAGGGGGCTTGCCCCCGATAGCGGCAGTTCAGTCAACAACTATGCTGACTGACAGCCGCCATCGGGGGCAAGCGCCCTCCCACATTTGATTTGTGTCACCTTCAAAAGCTGTGAACAGTCTATGAATCGCCTGTACCTTACCCTGCTGCTACTGCCCTCCCCTGAATTGCTCGCCGAAACCCGCGACGAGGCCCTGAAGCTCCCCGAAGTGGTTATCAGCGCAAACCGTCAGGTCCAGGCGCGCAACGACAGCAGCGCCGCCAACTCCGTCTTCACCCGCGATGACATCGATCGCCTGCAACCCACCAGCCTCACTGACCTGCTCAGCCGAGTGCCCGGCGCGCAAGTCGCGCGAACCGGCGGGCGCGGCAGTTTGCCGGGGATCTACCTACGCGGCACTAAATCCGCCCAGAGCCTGGTGCTGGTGGACGGCCAGCGCATCGCCAACACCACGTCCGGCGACAGCGGCCTGCAATACCTGAATATCGACCAGATTGAGCGCGTGGAAGTCCTGCGCGGCTCGCGCTCGGTGATCTACGGCAGCGATGCCATCGGCGGTGTGATCCAAGTGTTTACCCGGCGCAACGCCGAGCAAGGCCTGCAACCGCGCGTGAAACTGGGTTTTGGCGGCAATAACACTTGGGAGCGCAGCCTCGGTCTCTCGGGTGGCGATGAACATACGCGCTTCAACCTTGGGGCGAGCCTGGATGAAACTGCCGGGATCAATTCGACCCACGAATCCTTCCCCAGCGACGGCGACCATGATGCCTATCGCAACCAATCGGTGAGCCTGAACCTCAGCCATTCGTTCAGCGATGCGCTGGAGGTGGGTTTCAACCTGCTGGATAACCGTGGCAAGTCGGAGTACGACAACAGCTTCGGCCGCTACGACATCGTCACCAAGCAGACTGTTGGGCAAAAACCCTACACCGACTACGCCGTGAGCAGCGCCAGCGGTTATATCGACGCCACGTTCAGTGAGCGCTGGCAATCGCGCGCGGAACTGGGCCACAGCGAGAACCGTGACACCAAACGCGACACCCTCAGTGATTATTTCAGCGCATTCAACACCTACCGCGACTCCGTTAACTGGCAGAACGACCTGACCCTGGATGAACAGAACAGCCTGATCTTGGGAGGTGACTGGTACGAAGACCGCTTCCACGGTTCCACCACTTTCACCGAAAACAGCCGCTGGAACCGCGCCGCCTTTGTGCAGCACCGCTTCCGCAGCGAACGGTTCTCCACAGAGCTGGGTTTGCGCCACGACGAGAACCAGCAGTTCGGCGGCCAGAACAGCTGGAGCGGTACGCTCACCGTGCCGGTCAATCCCGACAATGACCTGTTACTGAGTTACAGCGAAGGATTCCGTGCGCCGAGCTTCAACGACCTGTATTACCCGCAAACGCAATACAGCAACCCCAACCTGCAACCCGAAACCTCGAAAAGCTACGAACTGCAATGGCGCAGCCAACTGAGTGACAGCACGCGCCTGGAAGCCTCGGTGTACCGCACCGACCTGAGCAATGCGATCATCCTCGACCGTACCGACAAGCCCCAGAATGTGGCATCGGCGCGCATTGATGGCTTTGAAGCGGCGCTGAAACAGGAACTGTTCGGCTGGCAGGGCAACCTGGGTGTTTCGATCATCGACCCGCGCGACCGGGACAGCGGCCACACGTTGGCCCGTCGTGCACGCCGCACATTGAGCCTGGATATGGATCGGCAATTCGATCAGGTAGGCGTGGGCGCCAGTTGGCAGGCCATCAGCAATAGCTACGACAATGAAGACAACACGCAGCGCCTGGGCGGCTACGGATTGCTCGGGTTGCGCAGCAGTTGGGCGGTTAGCCGAGAAGTAGCGCTGTCGCTGAAGGTTGATAACGTGCTGGATAAATCCTATTCGCGGGCACGTTATAGCTACAACGAGCCGGCATTTCTGAACAATCAGGATTACCGTGAAGAGGGCCGGGCGTGGATGTTTGGTGTGACCTGGACACCTGAAATCTGATTGTCGCCTGGTACTGGCTTCATCGGCTCGGGGCAATTACCTGACACAGCCGCGCCAGCGCTTCCAGCATCTGCCCGCTGGGCCGTTCCAGGCCTTTGTCCGGAACCAACTGTACCCGCGCCGCCATGCTTGGCCAGGCCTTCCAGGCGTCCTTCTGAGCCTGATCGCCCACCAGAATCATCTCGGGATTACGTTGCAACACCGACTCGATGCTGACCTGCGGTGCGGGTAGCTTCAGGTCGTCAAACACGTTGCGCGCACCGCACACGCTCAGCGCGTCGCTGATGATCTGGCCACCGCCCACGGTGTACAGCGGCTGGTTCCACACCTGATAGAACACCCGCAACGGTTCGACACGTTGATAACGCTGGCGCAACCCGGCCAGGCGCTCGCGCAGTTGCGCTGCCAATTGCCGGCCGGCGTCGGCACGGCCTAATTGCTCGGCTATGGCCTGGACTTGGGTGGTCAACTGTTCGAGGCTATGGGGTTCGGCGACGTACACCGGAATATTCAGGCGTTGCAGCTGCTCGCGCTGGGCCGGGCCAACACTGCCGGGCCACAGCAGAATCAGGTCGGGATTGAGGCTGAGCAAGCGCTCCATGTCTAACTGGCCGTAATGCCCCACCGATGGCACCTTCACCAACTCGGCCGGCCGTTCGCCGCCATCAAGCACGCCTACCAGCAGATCGGCAGCACCCAGTTCGACCACGATTTCAGACAGGGATGGCACCAGGCTCACCACCCGCTCGGCGGCCAAGGCTTGTGCACTCAGTGTCAGCAGCAGAAGCGCCAGCCAGCGGCGCATCATCCGAGTTGACGGGGAATGCGGTAGAGGTAAAACAGCACCATCGTCGACAGCGCCAGCAGGAACAGCGGCACCGCTTCCAGGCCAACGAACACCGCCAGCGCGCCCACCCACGCGGGAATCGCCGCCACCAGCAAAGCCGTGCGCCGGCGGGCCGCGAGGGTGATCCAGGCAGCCGGTTCTTCGGGAGTATCGAGAGCTTTTGAGGTGGCGATCAGCGCGTGTTTATAGCCGTGGAAGTAACGCAGGCTTAGGAACATCGAGGCCACGCCAGCGATGAAGAACGGCATCGCCAGCACGGGCAGCAGCGCTACCTGGCCAAACACCAGGTTGAGCACGAACAACGGAAGCAGCGCCAGGGCCAGGTACTGCCACCAGTTGAAGGACAGTCGCCGCTTTACCTGGCCACGGGTCACGCGCGGTCGACCTCGCCCTGATGCTCGTTGCCCATCATATGGTCGAGCTTGCTGGCTTTGGTCGCCAGATAGAGCTTGTTGTGGGGGTTTTGCCCGGTATGCAGCGGCACACGCTCGGCCACGGTGATGCCCATCTCGGTCAAGGCTTTGACCTTGCGCGGGTTGTTGGTCATCAGACGCAGGGATTTCACGCCCAGGTGCTCAAGCATTGGCAGGCAGATCGCGTAGTCACGCTGGTCTGCAGCGAAGCCCAGGCGCTCGTTGGCCTCAACGGTATCAGCGCCGCCGTCTTGCAGCTCGTAGGCGCGGATTTTGTTCAGCAGGCCAATACCGCGGCCTTCCTGGCGCAGATACAGCAGCACGCCACGGCCTTCACGGGCGATGGCGCGCATGGCCGCCTCCAGTTGCGAGCCGCAGTCACAGCGCTGGCTGAACAACGCATCGCCGGTCAGGCACTCGGAATGCACACGACCCAGTACTGGCGCGCCATCCGCGATATCGCCGAGGCTGAGCACAACGTGCTCACGCCCGGTGGCTTCTTCGAGAAAGCCGTTCATGGTGAACGTGGCAAAAGGGGTAGGCAGCTTGGAAGCGGCGACGAAAACGACGGGCACCGTGTGCTCCTGATTTCAGATTTTACAGAGGCGGGCATTGTAACAGCAGGTTCCTGCACACGCTTAAGCTGAATGATCGCTGATAAAGATCAATCGGTTCGATTGGCCTTCATCTCGGTTCTATGCAGTTAGAAGGGATACGGCAGGTTCCAGCGCTGGAAGATCGGCTTCAGCACGCCGCTTTTGACCAGCACGGCCATGCGCTGATCGTACACGGTGCGTAACGAACGGCCGCGCTCGGTATCGGCAAAGCCAACGTATAGCGGCAGGTCGATGATGTGGGTAAGCCTGAACGTGGAAGGGTCTCGCGCCTGTTTGAGGACGTATTGCGTTTCGCTGAGGGCATCGATGTAGAAATCGGCCCGACCATGCTGGAGCATCGGTAAAATCCCATCGCGCCGCTGGATCTGGTTGAAACGTCGCACATTGGGCAAGTACGCCTCGTACCGATAGCCGCGTACCCAGGCCAGGCGGTATTCACCCAGCGTTGCGACGCTCGGAGTCGGGGAGGTTGCCAGCCCAAGGGCGTAGATAGCGTCGGAGTCCAACTTCCAGTGCGGGTAAAGGACGCCCGTGACCTCGTCACGGTAAGAGCCGACCCAACCATCTACCTCACCGCGCTGGGCCAGGCCCACCGAGCGGGTATAGGGCTCGATGCGGGTGTGCAGAGTGATCCCGACCGGCTCGAAGACCTGCCGCAGCACATCCCAGGCCAGACCGCTGCCGTCCGCATTGGTGTAGTCGTCCCAAGCCTCACTGGCAAGCATGATCTTGCCTGGTACAACAGACTCATCCTGCGCCAGGACCCACGCCGGAATGACACACAGCAGTGTCAGCAGCCAGTGGCGCACATCCATGGGTACGACCTCCTGCAATGCCTTGCTTGTGTAATGACGTAGTAGAGGGTAGCGCAGCACGCCGACTCAGGGCGTCTCGCGAAAGTGCTGATAACCCCGGATGGCCGGAGTGATGTCCTGCCCGTTGGCGTCGAGGAGCGTCACACCCTGCCCCGCCTGGACACGGCCAATAACGTGCACCGGCCAACCCGCGGCCAGCAGCGGTGCCAACTCGACGGACGGCAAGGTGAAGGCCAGCACGTAGTCGTCGCCACCGCTCAATGCAGCCACCCGCGCCTGGTCATCACCGACAAACGCCAGCAAGGCGCTGGACAGCGGAAGCTTCTGACGCTCGATCAACAGGCTGACGGCCGACGCCTTGGCGATATGCCCGCAATCGGCCAACAGCCCGTCGGAGATATCCATCGCAGCCGTCGCCTTGCCCCGCAGCGCCAGCCCTAAAGCCAACTGCGGCTGCGGTGACCAGTAATGGGCCAGCAGAGGATCAGCGATGGCCGCATCGGCGTTGCGCTGGCCCAGCACGAGTGGCAAGGCGCCAGCGGCATTGCCCAACTCACCGCCCACGCACAGCAGGTCCCCCGGCTGCGCACCGCTGCGCGTCAACGCTTGGCCCGCTGGCACACGGCCGAACACCGTCAGGGTCAAACTGAGCGGCCCCCGCGTGGTGTCGCCGCCCACCAAGCCCACGCCGCAGCTTAGCGCCATGGCGTTCAAACCCTGGGCATAGCGTTGCAACCAGTCGGCATCGACGGTGGGCGTAGTGAGTGCAAGGGTAAACGCGAGGGGGTTGGCGCCCATGGCAGCCAGATCGCTCACCGCCACCGCCAGCGAACGCTGGCCGAGCAGGAACGGATCGCAAGGGTCGGCAAAGTGCACGCCGGCCACTAAGGTATCGGTGGAGATTGCCAGTTGCTCCCCGGCAGGGAGCGCCAGCAGGGCGCAGTCGTCGCCGATCCCCAAGGCAATGCCCTCGCCGCCCTGCGCACAGGGCGCGGCGGCAAAGTACTTGTGGATCAGCTCAAACTCGCCCATCGAGAACTCAAGCGCAACTTAGCGCTTGTGTTCCTTCACTTCGGCTTCACGCAGGCGCGGAGCCAGCTTGTCGAGCACGCCGTTGACAAACTTGTGACCGTCGGTCGAACCGTAGACTTTCGCCAGTTCGATACCTTCGTTGATCACCACGCGGTACGGCACGTCGACGCGCTTGAGCAGCTCCCAGGTGGACAGGCGCAGTACTGCCAGTTCAACCGGGTCCAGCTCTTCAAGGGTCAGGTCCAGGCACGGCGTCAGTGCAGCGTCGATCTCGGTCAGGTTGGCCGGAACGCCGTGCAGGATGTCGTGGAAATAGCTCTGGTCGGCAAAGGTGAAGTCATTGTCGACGCGAAATTGCGCTTCGATTTCGTTCAGCGAAGTACCGGCCATATGGCGCTGGTACAACGCCTGGGTGGCGAGCTGACGGGCAGCACGGCGCTTTTCGCTCTTCGAAGGTTTGCCGGCGTCCGCTGGACGCTCGTCGCGCGGGTTGAAACGATCGCTCTCGTCGGAAATCACTTGGCCTCCAACTGCGACAGCAGGCTGACCATTTCCAGGGCGGACAGAGCAGCTTCAGCGCCTTTGTTGCCAGCCTTGGTGCCGGAACGCTCGATGGCTTGCTCGATGGAATCAACGGTCAGTACGCCGAAAGCGACTGGCACGCCGAACTCCATGGACACCTGGGCCAGGCCCTTGGTGCATTCGCCGGCCACGTATTCGAAGTGCGGGGTACCGCCACGAATCACAGCGCCCAGGGCGATGATTGCTGCGTATTCACCCTGCTGAGCAACTTTTTGCGCAACCAGTGGAATTTCGAAGGCGCCAGGGGCACGGATAATCGTGATATCGCTTTCGCTCACACCGTGGCGAACCAGGGCATCCACGGCACCGCTTACCAGGCTTTCAACCACGAAGCTGTTGAAGCGGCCAACCACCAGGGCATAGCGGCCTTTGGGGGCGATGAAGGTACCTTCGATGGTCTTCAGGGTCATTCGACAAATCTCTTAAAGAGCCGGGACGCGAAAAGTGCGTCCCTCAGTGATGATTTAACCGCGAACAAGGGGCAATAGACGCCAGCCTTTATTCGGAGGGCACGTATTCTACAACTTCCAGATCGAATCCGGATATCGCATTAAATTTCATCGGTGCGCTCATGAGGCGCATTTTGCGCACACCGAGGTCACGCAGGATCTGCGAACCGGCACCGACGATGCTGTAGGTGGTCGGTGTTTTAACCTGAGTCTGCTCGGCGGTTTCGCGGATATGGGCAAGCAATACATCGCCGTCCACCGGGTTACCCAGCAGCAGCACCACACCGCTGCCCGCCTCGGACACCGCAGCCATCGCGGCGCGCAGGCTCCAACGGCCCGGTTGCTTGACCATCAACAGGTCGCGCAGCGGGTCCATGTTGTGCACACGCACCAGGGTCGGTTCGTCTGCGCTGATGGTGCCCAGGGTCAGGGCCATGTGCACATCGCCCTCCACTGAATCACGGTAGGTCACCAAATTGAATTGGCCCAATTCGCTGTCCAGTGGCTGCTCGGCAATCCGCTGAACGGTACGTTCGTGGATCATCCGGTAGTGAATCAAGTCGGCAATGGTGCCTATCTTGATGTTGTGCTCGGCGGCAAATGCTTCGAGTTCGGCGCGACGAGCCATGGTGCCGTCGTCGTTCATCACTTCGCAGATCACACCGCTCGGCTCGAAACCGGCCATGCGCGCCAGGTCGCAGGCTGCTTCTGTGTGGCCGGCACGGGCCAGGGTGCCACCCGGTTGAGCCATCAGCGGGAAGATGTGGCCTGGGCTGACGATGTCTTCGGCCTTGGCGTCTTTGGCGGCAGCGGCTTGAACGGTGCGGGCGCGGTCAGCGGCGGAAATGCCGGTGGTCACGCCTGTGGTCGCTTCAATCGACACGGTGAACTTGGTACCAAAACCCGAGCCGTTACGCGGCGCCATCAGCGGCAGCTTGAGCAGCTCGCAGCGCTCGCGGCTCATGGGCATGCAGATCAGCCCGCGAGCGTGCTTGGCCATGAAGTTGATGTGCTCAGGCTTGCAGGCCTCGGCGGCCATGATGATGTCGCCTTCGTTTTCGCGGTCTTCGTCATCCATCAGGATGACCATCTTGCCTTGGCGGATGTCTTCAACCAGTTCTTCGATGTTATTGAGCGCCACGCGGCACCCCCTTGGTCAGGATTTCAGGTAGCCGTTAGCGGCCAAAAAACTCTCAGTGATGTTCCCAGTTGCAGGCTCTGCGGCCTTATCGCACATCAGCAGGCGCTCCAGGTAACGGGCAAGCAAGTCGACTTCCAGGTTCACCCGGCGACCAGGCTGGTACGACGCCATGATGGTTTCGCTCAGGGTGTGGGGAATGATGGTCAGTTCAAATTCGGCGCCATTCACGGCGTTCACGGTCAGGCTGGTGCCGTCGACAGTGATCGAACCTTTGTGGGCAATGTATTTGGCCAGCTCTTTGGGCGCGCGGATGCGGAATTCCACGGCGCGGGCATTTTCGCTGCGGGCAACGACTTCGCCGACACCGTCGACGTGGCCGCTGACCAGGTGACCACCGAGACGGGTGGTGGGCGTCAGGGCTTTTTCGAGGTTGACCGGGCTGCCGGCCTTGAGGTCATTCATCGCGGTGCAGTCCAGGGTTTCCCGGCTGACGTCGGCGGCAAAGCCGTTGCCCGGCAGTTCGATGACGGTCAGGCACACGCCGCTGACGGCGATGCTGTCGCCCAGCTTGACGTCGCCGAGGTCGAGCTTGCCGGTTTCAACCAGCAGGCGCACGTCGCCGCCCTTGGGGGTCATGGCGCGAATGCTGCCGATGGATTCGATAATGCCGGTGAACATGGCCTTCTCCTGGAAAACGGGGCGGGCACTTGAGCGCCCGGTCAGAATTATACGCTCGCTGCTGGCACAGGGATGGCAGTGACTCGCCAGTCGTCGCCTACAGCGCGCATTTCAGTGATCTTGAGTTGGGGGGCGTCGGCCAGTTTCTCAAGCGGCCAGTCCAGCAAAGGCCGGGCAGCGGAGCCGAGGAACTTGCCGGCGACGAAAATCACGTATTCGTCCACCAGACCTTGCTGGGCAAACGCCCCTGCCAGGCTTGGGCCAGCTTCCACCAAGACTTCGTTGACGCCACGGGCGGCCAGCGCCACCAGCGCCGAGCGCAGGTCGACCTGGCCTTCTACACCTGGCACCACCAGACACTCGGGGCCTCGGGGGAACTGGTTTTCCGGGGTGACACAGGTGATGACCAATGCCGGGCCCGCCTTAAAGAAGGGTGCGTTGAGCGGCACCCGCAGGCGGCCGTCGATCAACACACGCAACGGCGGGCGCGACATGGCCAGGGCGGTGGTTTCTTCATCCAGTCCCAGCTCGGCCGCGCGGACGGTAAGCCGCGCACCGTCGGCCAACACCGTGTCGGCGCCAGTCAGCACCACGCTGGCCTCGGCGCGCAGGCGCTGCACGGCGGCGCGGGCGGCGGGACCGGTGATCCATTGGCTTTCGCCGCTGGCCATCGCGGTACGACCGTCCAGACTCATCGCCATTTTGATTCGCACGAACGGCAACCCGTGTTCCATGCGTTTGAGAAAGCCTTTGTTGAGCGCCCGCGCCTCACCTTCCAGTACGCCACTGCGCACCTCGATCCCGGCCTGGGCCAAGCGCTGCATACCGCGCCCGGCAACTTCCGGGTTAGGGTCCTGCATCGCCGCAACCACCCGCGCCAGCCCGGCGCTCACCAGCGCATCGGCGCACGGCGGGGTGTGACCATAGTGGCTGCACGGTTCGAGGGTGACGTATGCCGTGGCGCCTCGGGCCTTATCGCCGGCAGCCCGCAAGGCATGCACTTCCGCATGGGGCTCGCCCGTGCGCACATGCCAGCCTTCGCCGACAACCTGCCCATCGCGCACAATCACGCAGCCAACACGCGGATTAGGGTGGGTGGTGTACAGGCCGTTGCGCGCCAGTTCAAGGGCGCGGGCCATGTAATGGGCGTCGAGGACAGTTTGTTCAGCAGAAGGAGGAATCATGGTTTGACCGGCTCACGGGCCAGGCGGTCGATCTCTTCGCGGAACTCATTGAGGTCCTGGAAGCGTCGATACACCGAAGCGAAACGGATATAGGCGACTTCGTCGAGCTTTTGCAGCTCGCCCATCACCAACTCTCCCACCACCAGGCTCTTGACCTCGCGCTCGCCAGTCGCTCGCAGCTTGTGCTTGATATGCGCCAGCGCCGCCTCCAGCCGCTCGACACTCACCGGGCGTTTTTCCAGCGCGCGCTGCATACCGGCGCGCAGTTTTTCTTCGTCGAAAGGCTGGCGGCTGCCGTCGGACTTGATCAGACGTGGCAATACCAGTTCGGCAGTTTCGAAGGTGGTGAAACGTTCACCGCAGCCAGAGGCCAGGCATTCGCGCCGGCGACGTACTTGATCGCCCTCGGCGACCAGACGCGAGTCAATGACCTTGGTGTCGTTGGCACCGCAGAAGGGACAGTGCATGGTGGCAGGCAACAAAAAAAGGGAGGGCCATGGTAGCGCATCCCTGTGGCAAGACAAGCCATAGCCTTTACGGTATACAGGCGGGCTATTATGTTTCTTACATTTCAAGCCACGGATTTTGTCCTTTCTGGAGCCGTACATGCAGTTACGACCACTTGTTTTGCTCACCCTGTTCAGTGTCCTGGTCGCCTGCAGCAGCGAAGCCCCCAAGCCGTCTGCGCCCCAACCGGTGCCTGCGCAGGAGAAAAAAGTCCCTGGCATTGAAGACCTGGGCCCCCTACCCGCCTACCAACGTGAAATCAACGGCAGCCTGACCAACGTCCCCGCCGGCGCCGAAGTCGAGATGGCCCTGCTGGTGATCGACGACCGTTCGCGCCCGCAACAACTGCTCGCCAGCAGCGTACTGACCGGCAACGGCAAGCCCGTGGCCTTCCGCCTGCGTTTTAACCCAGAGGCTTTCCCGGCCGGTGCACGGGTTGAGCTGCGTGGCCGCGCCAGCCAGTCCGGTCAGTTGATCCTGCACCTGCCCGCCGTACGCATCACCCAGGCAATCACCCAGACCACCGGCCCCCTGGAACTCGTCAAGGCACCATGACGCCACCGTTGGACTTGCAGCGCGCCCTGAGCGAGCTGATCGGCGACGCTCAACTGGTGCCCTGCCCGCTGCCGGGCACCGAACTCTCGTTGTGGCTGTTGGATGCGGACAACATGGACCGCGCCTTCAGTCCCGAAGAAACCCGGCGCATTCTGCATGAGCCGCCCTACTGGAGTTTTTGCTGGGCCAGCGGCCTGGCATTGGCGCGGTATTTGACGGCGAACCCCGAGTGGGTCGCGGGCAAGCGCGTGCTGGACTTCGGCGCCGGTTCCGGCGTGGCCGCGATTGCGGCGGTTAAGGCAGGTGCGGTGGAAGTAGTTGCCTGCGACCTGGATCCGCTGGCGTTGGCATCTTGCCGCGCCAATGCCGAGCTCAATAACGTGGAATTAACCTATTCGCCGGACTTCTTCGCCGAAGCCGATCGCTTCGACCTGATCCTGGTAGCCGATGTGCTTTACGATCGCGCCAACCTGCCACTGCTGGATCATTTCCTCAGCCGCGGCCGCGAAGCACTGGTGGCGGACTCACGGGTGCGCGACTTCCAACACCCGGCTTATCAGCGCCTGGAAATCCTCGATGCGCTGACGTTGCCGGACTTGGCCGAGCCTTGGGAGTTTCGCAAGGTGAGCCTGTACCATTCGCGGCGCCAGCCCTTATAGTTGCCCCATTCCCGCTTTATTCGAGACGCCCCATGAGTGAGCCCACGCCGTACATCTTCGACGTCACCGCCGCCAACTTCGACCAGGCCGTGATTCAGAACTCCTTCGAAAAACCCGTATTGGTGGATTTCTGGGCCGAGTGGTGCGCGCCCTGCAAGGCCTTGATGCCGATGCTGGCGCAGATTGCCGAGAGTTATCAGGGCGAGTTGCTGTTGGCGAAGGTCGATTGCGAAGCCGAGCAAGACATCGTTGCGCGCTTTGGTATTCAAAGCCTGCCGACGGTGGTGCTGTTCAAGGATGGCCAGCCGGTAGACGGGTTCGCCGGAGCCCAGCCGGAGTCGGCTGTGCGAGCGCTGTTGGCGCCGCATGTGCAGATGCCCGCGCCGAAGGAGGCGGATCCATTGGTACAGGCACAAACGTTGTTTGCCGAAGGGCGCATCAGCGACGCCGAAGCCGTACTCGTCGCGCTGCTGGGCGAGGACAACACCAACGCCGCCGCGCTGATTCTGTACGCACGCTGCCTGGCCGAACGCGGTGAGCTGGGTGAAGCCCAAACCGTGCTCGACGCAGTGAAAAGCGACGACCACAAAGCCGCGCTCGCCGGGGCCAAGGCGCAAATCACTTTCCTGCGCCAAGCCGCCGACCTGCCGGACGCCGCCGACTTGAAAAGCCGTCTGGCGCAAAACCCGCAGGACGATGAAGCTGCGTATCAGTTGAGCATCCAGCAACTGGCGCGTCAGCAGTACGACGCCGCGCTGGAAGGCTTGCTCAAGTTGTTTATCCGCAACCGCGGCTACAGCGAAGGCCTGCCGCACAAGACCCTGTTGCAAGTGTTCGAACTGCTGGGCAATGACCACCCGCTGGTCACCGTGTACCGCCGCAAGTTGTTTGCCGCGCTGTACTAATCACCGATCCAACTGTACAGCGGCGTATCCCCGCCGCTGCTCACCTTGACCTTAGCGCTGTGGCGCAGGCGCACCAATAGTCGCTTGCCCGCCGCAGCATCCCCCGCCAAACCTTCCAATCGATCAAGCAACTCCAGGCCGCTGAGTTGTCCGGCGTTGCGCAACAAGTCCTGGGCGTTCTGCCACAGGTCATCATTGTGTTTGACCGGCGCTACCGGCGCTACCGGCGCGGCGGCGCTGGCTGCCGGCGTCGCCTGCAATTGCGCGCCCAACTTTGCCCAATCGCCGTCGTCCAGTTCCAGGGTTAAGTCCACCGGCAGGTCGCCGATGGTTCCACGAATTCGCAACATCGTCCTGACTCCTGCAGTTTTTCTGACGGGCATGCTCCCATGCGGCTTGCGCAACGCCAAGCAGACGGTCAAACTCTCGGCCTTATTGTTATAAGATCACATAACATAACTTTCATGTTCTGGAGCCCTCTCATGCGCCGTCTGCTGCTCGCTTTGCCGTTTGCCCTGCTGCCACTGGCCATTGCCCATGCGGCTGAGGACCATGATCACGACCACGAACACGGCAGCCTCGGCGCGCACGAGCACGGCGTCGGGCGTCTCAACGCCGTACTCGACGGGCAGACCCTGGAGCTTGAGCTGGACAGCCCGGCAATGAATCTGGTGGGTTTTGAGCACGTCGCCACCACGGCTGCCGATAAGGCCAAAGTCGCCGCTGCACGCAAACAGCTGGAAAACCCATCGGCCCTGTTCAACCTGCCCAAGGCCGCCGGTTGCGTGATCAGCTCCCAGGAGCTCAACAGCCCGCTGTTCGGTGACAAGCCGGAAGCCGACCACGACGACGATGACCACGATCACGACGCCAAAGACGGCGCCCACGAACATCATCACGACCACAGCGAAATCCACGCCCACTACCAATTCACCTGCGCCACGCCGACTGCGTTGAGCAATCTGGACCTGACCCAGGTATTCAAGACCTTCCCCGCCACTCAGAAAATTCAGGTACAACTGATCGGCCCGAGCGGCCAGCAAGGTGTTGATGCCACCGCCACAGCAGTCACCCTGAAGTTCTGAGTTCACATGACCCAAGCACTGATCGAACTGTCTGACCTGGGCTTCAACTGGCCCGGTCACCCACAGTTGCTGGACATCCCCGTCTTCCGCCTGGAAGCGGGTGAAACCCTGTTTCTCAAGGGCCCGAGCGGCAGCGGAAAAACTACGCTGCTTGGTCTGTTGGGCGGCGTGCAGAAACCCAGCCGAGGTAGCATTCGCTTGCTCGGCCAGGAGCTGACCGAACTCTCGGCCGGCGCCCGTGATCGTTTCCGCGTCGACCATACGGGCTACGTCTTCCAGCAGTTCAACCTGCTGCCGTTCCTGTCGGTGCGCGAAAACGTTGAGTTGCCTTGCCACTTTTCCAAACTGCGTGCGCAGCGGGCAAAGCAGCGCCACGGCAGTGTCGACCAGGCCGCAGCTACATTGCTCGCGCATTTGGGCTTGAAGGATAAAGACCTGCTGGAGCGCCGCGCCGATTCGCTGTCCATCGGCCAGCAACAACGGGTGGCTGCCGCACGCGCGCTGATCGGCCAACCGGAATTGGTTATCGCCGACGAACCCACCTCAGCCCTGGACTACGACGCCCGCGAAGCTTTCCTTCAGCTGCTGTTCGCTGAATGCCGCGACGCCGGCGCCAGCCTGTTGTTTGTCAGCCATGATCAGAGCCTGGCGCCGCTGTTCGACCGCAACCTGTCGCTGGCCGAACTCAATCGCGCCGCCACGCCCGCAGAGGTTTGAGATGTATTTGTTTCGTCTAGCCATGGCCAGCCTGGCTAACCGTCGCTTTACCGCGATCCTCACCGCGTTTGCCATCGCGCTTTCAGTCTGCTTGTTGCTCGCAGTGGAACGGGTTCGCGTTGAGGCGCGCAACAGTTTCGCCAGTACCATCAGCGGCACCGACCTGATCGTCGGCGCCCGCTCCGGTTCGGTCAACCTGCTGCTGTATTCGGTATTTCGCATAGGCAACGCCACCAACAACATCCGCTGGGACAGCTACGAGCACTTCGCCGCCAGCCCCCAGGTGAAATGGGCGATCCCGATTTCCCTCGGCGACTCCCATCGCGGCTACCGGGTGATGGGTACCAACGAGTCGTACTTCGAGCATTACCAGTACGGCCGCAAGCAAAACCTCGAACTGGCCAGCGGCCGTGCCTTTGCCACCGACCCGTTCGAAGTGGTGCTCGGTGCCGAGGTCGCTGATGCCCTGCACTACAAGCTCGGCGACAAGCTGGTACTGGCCCACGGCGTGGCGGTGGTCAGCCTGGTCAAGCACGATGACAAGCCGTTCACCGTGGTCGGTATCCTCAAGCGCACCGGCACGCCGGTGGATCGCACGTTGCACATCAGCCTGGGCGGCATGGAAGCTATCCATATCGACTGGCACAACGGTGTGCCGGCCCAGGGCAAAGGCCGCATCAGCGCCGATCAGGCGCGCAATATGGACCTGACCCCGCAGGCCATTACCGCCTTCATGCTCGGCCTGAACAACAAGATTTCCACCTTCGCCCTGCAGCGCGAGATCAATGAATTCCGTGGCGAGCCGATGCTGGCGATCCTGCCCGGCGTGGCGCTGCAAGAGCTGTGGAGCATGATGGGCACCGCCGAAAAAGCGCTGTTCGTGATCTCGCTGTTTGTGGTGCTGACCGGCTTGATCGGCATGCTCACCGCCATCCTTACCAGCCTCAACGAACGCCGCCGCGAAATGGCGATCCTGCGTTCGGTGGGTGCACGGCCGTGGCATATCGCAACGTTGCTGATCTTCGAAGCCTTCGCCCTGGCCCTGTCCGGCGTGATCGCAGGCGTGGGCTTGCTGTATGTATGCATTGCCGCGTCGCGTGGGTATTTGCAGGCCAATTACGGGCTGGACCTGCCGATGTCCTGGCCGAGCGAATATGAATGGACCTTGCTCGCCGGTATCCTGGCTGCTGCGCTGTTGATGGGCAGCGTGCCGGCCTGGCGCGCCTACCGACAATCCTTGGCCGATGGCCTGTCCATACGTTTATGAGGAAGGACTCGATGCGTCGTGCCCTGTTTGCACTGTTGTTGCTGGTGGCGGTACCCGCCTGGGCCGATGAGCAGCCCAAGGATTTGTCCTGGCAGGAGATGATCCCACCGGACGCGCCGCCAGAAGTCCCCAATATGAAACCGCTGCACGACCTGTCGAACATGGCCGATGCATTGTCCGTCGAAGCCGCGCCGGCGGCCAAGCAGGACCTGCCCAACGCGCCGGTGGTGCAGAGCCTCAATGGCCAGCACATCCGCCTGCCGGGTTATATCGTGCCGCTGGAAGTCAGCGAAGAAGGCCGTACCACCGAGTTCCTGCTGGTGCCGTATTTCGGCGCGTGCATCCACGTACCGCCGCCGCCGTCAAACCAGATCGTGCATGTGAAAAGTGAAGTCGGCGTGAAGCTCGATGAGCTCTACCAGCCGTATTGGATCGAAGGCGCGATGCAGGTCAAGCCGTCTACCAGCGAACTGGCGGACGCCGGTTACCAGATGGATGCCGAGAAGATTTACATGTATGAACTGCAGGAATAACGCTGATCGTCCTTTCATTGAGCTGAGTCAACAGACCGAACGGAACGATCTTTACCATTGGACGTACAACTTTTAAACGTCCTTTGGAGCTCCCATGAACAAGTCTCTGCTCGGCGCGTCCCTCTTCGCGCTCGCCCTCGTCGCCCCCATTGCCCATGCTCACGAAGCGGGCGACATTCTGGTTCGCGCCGGTGCTATCACCGTGAACCCGAAGGCCGACAGCAGCACCGTCAAGGTTGACCAGGGCCCGCTGGCCGGTACCAACCTGGGCGGCAAGGCGACCATGAGCAGCGACACCCAACTGGGCCTCAACTTCGCCTACATGCTGACCAACCACGTGGGTATCGAACTGCTGGCCGCCACGCCGTTCGAGCATGACGTGAAGATCAAGGGCACCGCCCTCGGCGGCGCCAACGGCAAGCTGGGTACGCTGAAACACCTGCCGCCAACCCTGAGCGTCGTGTACTACCCGCTGGACAACAAATCCCCGTTCCAACCGTACGTAGGCGCCGGTATCAACTACACTTGGATCTACGACGAACACGTCGGCAGCCGTGCCCAGGGCGCAGGCTTCAGCAACTTCAAAGCCGAGAACTCATGGGGTTGGGCTGCGCAGATCGGCGCGGACTACATGATCAACGACAAGTGGATGATCAACGCCCAGGCGCGTTACATCGACATCAGCACCAAGGCTACCGTGGAAAACAACGCCGTGGCGCCGGGCACCCGCGCCAAGGTCAATGTGGACGTGGACCCAATGGTTTACATGGTGGGTATCGGCTACAAGTTCTAAGCAAAACTGCATAAACAACTGTGGGAGGGGGCTTGCTCCCGATGACGGTGGATCAGTCAACAAACCAGTGACTGGTACACCGCTATCGGGAGCAAGCCCCCTCCCACATTTGGTTGTGCGTTGGGTTCAGCTGTGGCGGTAAAACCGATCCAATAGCGCCGGAAGCCCCGCCCGCCAGGCCCGCGGCTTGATGCCAAAGGTATGCAGGATTTTCTTGCAGGCTAACACCGCGTGCTGCGGCTCGTCCGTCGCATCCGGCCGGGCCGCGTGGGCTTGGGCGGTGGGCGATTCAATGGCCAACGGATGGAAAGTGCGCGCTTCGGTGAGGATCGCCTGACCCAGCGCAAGCGGCGTAGTCGCCTCCTGGCCGGCGTAATGGTAAGTGCCCCACAGCGGCGCCGCGCAATCGAGTTGCTTGAGCACCGAAATGATCACCCGCGCCGCATCATCCACCGGCGTCGGGTTGCCGCGGCGGTCATCCGCCATCAGCAATTCATCCGGTTTCTCGGCCCGGGCCAGGAAGCGCCCGAGGGTGCCATCCACACTGTCATCCAGCAGCCAGCCAAAGCGCAGCAACACATGCTGCGGGCACGTGGCGCGCACACTCTGTTCGATACGCCACAACGCCTGGCCACGCAGGCCCAGGGGCACCGGCTCGTCCTTTTCGCTGTAGGCGGTGGCACGGGAGCCATCGAATACGCGGTAGCTGGACGGTTGCAGCAAGGTGATGTTGTGGTGTTGGCACAGTTCGGCCAGGCGCTCGATAGCGAACTCCTGCGAAGCCAAACGGGTTTCGCTGACGGCTTCGGCCTGGAACCAGTCGAAGTAGTAGGCGAGATTGATCAAGGCATCGGGACGGGTGTCGTCGAGCAATTGGGTAAGGCTCGCGGCATCCCAGCCGTCTTGGGGCGGTTTGGGTGCGAGGAAACCGATGTCTTCCTCTGCACCGAGGCGAATCAGCGCCTGCCCGAGGGCATTCCCGCCGCCCAATAACATAAGGCGCATTCGCATAGATTGAGCAGGCCCGGTCTGTTTGGAACGTTGGCTATGGTCGGCAGGCCCGTGGGCCTTGCCGCTGGCATTTGCCAGAATCGTTGCATTTTGCGGGTTTGTAGCGCAACCGTCACGGATTAAGTGTCTTGACGCCTGGCTCTGCGGGCTCATGCTCCAACGCCGCACGCTGGGGCACCATGACCTGCTGTGGATAAGTCTGCGCGAAGTGCACCTCGGGGCAGTTATCCACAAGCTTTTTCAGACGCTGGTTAAACGCGCGACTGACAGCATATTGCCCACCCGATACCGTGCGGAACTGCGCTGTGAGCACCACACCATTGAGGTCCATCTTGTCGACACCAAACACTTCCAGCGGCCCTTGCAGGTTGTACTTGAGGAAGACATCGTCGCGGATCGACTGACCGGCTTCACGAATCAACTCCACGGCCTTGTCCACATCGGTGTCGTAGGTGAACTGCACCGAGAAGAACGCATAGGCAAATTGCCGCGACTGGTTGGTGACCGCCTTGATCTGCCCGAACGGCACCGAATGCACAAAGCCCTTGCCGTCACGCAGACGCAGGGTGCGGATAGTCAGGCCCTCGACGGTGCCGGCGTGGCCGGAGTCAAGCACCACCCAGTCGCCGATGGACAGCGTGTCTTCAATGATGATGAACAGCCCGGTGATCACATCCTGCACCAGTTGCTGAGAACCAAAACCAATGGCCAGGCCGACCACACCAGCACCCGCCAGTAGCGGCGCGACATTGATGCCAAGGTTGGCCATGGTGGTGATCGCGCAGATGACCACCAGGATGATCTTCACCGCATTACGCAACAGCGGCAGTATGGTTTTCACCCGCGTGCTCGGCTGGCGACTGGAGCGCTTGTTTACCGGCGGTTTCAGCGCTTCCTGGATCGCCGTGTCGAGCACCACCCAGAACAACCATGTCATCAGCAGGATCAGGCCGATGCTGCTCAAAGAGTCGCTGATCGCCCGACCTACCGAGTTGCGCTGGGCAAACTCGAACAGGGACACGCCCCAGATCCGCCCAAGGATTTCGATAAAGGCGATCGCCATGACAATGCGCAGGATCGCGTGCAACAGGCTCAAGAAGCGATCTTTATAGGCGCTACTGCGCTGGATCGCTACCTGGCTGCGGGACTTGAACAGGTGTTGCAACACGGTGCTCAAGAACACGGTGCCAATCAGCAGAATCGTGGTGAACAGCGCGCAACGCAGGGCTTTCTGGTTATCGTCACCGGCACCGATGAGGTTGATTGCCGAGACCAGCACCATCAATAGAATCGGCCAGTACCAAAGGCCGGAAAACACCCGCAAAGACTGCTGCAACGCCGGATGTTTAAGGCGCTGGGCCAGTGGCCGATTGCGGATCAGATGGGCGACCGGCCGACGCAAGCGCACCACCAGCACGCCGAAAATCACCGCCGCGAACAGGCCGGTAAATACCGCAATACTGCTGGTGATATTGCCGCCAAGCTGGCGGGCGATTTGCGGGCTGGTCAAGGCATCGCTGAGGGCGGCGAGGAAGCCAATCAGGAACAGCGGCTTGGGGCAGTAATCGCGAATAATCTGCACCGCCGGCCGCTTGTGGCCGAAATTGAACATGACAATCACGCACAACAGCATCGAGGTGGAAAAGATCCCGCTGCTGGTGGCATAGGCAAAACACAGTGCCAACGCGCGCCCCACCGAAGTGGGCAGGAAGTGACTGACATAAAGGGTCAGCGGCAGGCAGATCAGCGCCGGGATCGTGTAGGGCACCACATACCCGAGCACCGCATGCAGGCGTTTGCGCTGTGCGACGAATGACCGTCGGCCCAAGCGCTGCACAATAAAACGCCCCAACAACGTCAGCACGGTAAATGCGCCGACCCACACACCTGACAGCAGCAGAAAATTCCCGGCCACACTCCACGGCGAACGTTCTGACGTTTGGTCGACCAACCGCCCTACTTCATCCGCCGCCCTGTCCGCACGCAGGCGCCAGGCGTCGATCAGGCTCTGATTGAGATCGAGCTTGTCCTGCACGTCGTCGATGCTGGAACTGATGGCACCGAGCAGTCCGCCTTCCACCAGCAACTCTGGCTTGGCCGGCGTCTCGGGTTCGGGCGCAACCGCCGCGGCGTGCAGTGCGCCACTGCCGCAAAACAGCAGCGCACCGAGCAGTAATGCAGTCTTGAGATTCAGCAAAACACCGAGTTCCTTCAGAAGGGTCTGTAAGGAACTGACGGGTTTCAGCAGGGATGGTTCACTTCAGGTCGACATTCAGGCTTGGCGCGCCAAACGCTACCAACTGCGCGTTAGAGCCGGCGAAATAGCCTTTCCAGAAGCCTTCCAACGCTTGGATGGTCTTGCCGGAGCGATAAGCCTCCTTGACGTCCTTAGTCACCAACGCCGCACCGGCCACATAGACACGTGCGCCCTGCAGGTCGGCGAACAGGCCTTTGTCGGCCACCCGCTTCAGCTCGGCGTCGGGTTGCAGATCACGAATCCGGTTGTTGGCGTAGAAGCTGCCGAAGTCGCTGTTTTCCAGCATGTCGGAAATCAACAACACCACCCGTTCCTGAGCCGGTTGCTGGCCCAGGTCTTTGCCGATATCACGCAACGACTGGAAGATCTCACTGCGCGCAATATCTTCGGACGCTTCACGCAGCGTGGTCACAAACACCTTGCCAAAGGTCTTGTTGAAGAAGCTGCGTTGCTCGGCCAGGCACGTATCAAAGGTGCGCAGCGATTGCATGCCCACGCGCTCACGGACTTTCTCGTCGATGCCCTGGTTGAGTTCACCGGCAAAGCGCAATTGCATGAACTGCCCCGGCAGAAACGCCGAGAAGCTGTACAGTCGGACCTTATCGCCCGGCTGAACAAAGCGCTGCACCTGGGCCCAAGTGGCCTTCTGAATGACCTCAGGCATCGGGATCGTTTGATCAATGATCACCGTCAACTCGCGCCCCGCAGACACGGGCCGAAACTCAGCGACCTTGGCGTACGGATAGCAATCCGGAATGTCGTTGCGCTCACCGGCCACCGCCATCAAGGGCGCCAGCAACAGGGCACAGAAAAAGCGCGGGATCATCATTCAGGCACCTGTTGCGTCAAAGTCTTTAACCAACTGCTGTTCGGCACGCAGCGCCAGCACATCTTCCAAGGCGTGGCCTTTGGCACGGCTGATCGTTGCCAATTGCTCTTCGGTGTAGACCGTCAGGTCTTTGCCGCGCAGGGCGTCGAGACCTTCCGAGGCAGCCACCGCCACTGGCGCCTGCACCGGGGCTGGTGCTGGTGCTGGTGCTGGTGCAGCGACTTCTGCTACCGCCGGTGCGGCAGGTGCAACCGGAACATTGACGGGTTTGGCCGCCGGTTGCGGATTCCCTGGCAACGCCTGTTTGCGCGCCACGAAGGTCTCGAAACTGCGATTGTGTGCAGTGGTCAACGCCGCCTGCTGCTGGGCATTGGTAGTGGTGCGCCCGGCGAGCTTGAGCTGCAATTTGCTCAATTTGTGATCGGCATGGGAGGCAATTTCCACGCGCTGGCTCTGCATCCAGTTTTCCAGGGCTTCGCCGCTGGAGAACTTGTGGGTGTGCTCCCAGGCAGTCTTGGACTCAACCCCGGCAAAACCGAAGATCGACGCCAGCCAGATACTGGTGATCTGAATCGCGATGTAGATCACCGACAGCACGATGAAGGTGATCAGCGAGGCTTTGCGGATCGCGTCCATCTTGTCGGTCAGGGTTTGCTTGTCTGCCTGATCGTTGATCGCCGCCGAATCGGCCGGCAGTTCGAACGGGCTGGCCGAGTCGTAATTCTGCTGGGCAAAGGCATGCGGGCTGCCGACCATTTCGGTCTCGATGCTTTTGAGCTGCATGGTGCGGATACCGAACGCCGCAATCGCGATAATCGCGATCCAGATACCGGTGGTGATCATCCAGCCACGGCTTGGTGTCACGGTGTGGTTGGTGTTGATGCGCGCCAGGATGCGGTTGTAGTCCTTGCCGTCTTTATCGCTTTCGGTGTCTTTGATCCCGATGCCCGGCAACTCCTTGAGCTGATTCGGGCGGTCGCTGTCGCTGTCGTTTTCCCACCAGTGGCGAGCCTTGCTGATCAGCGCGTTCTTGTGCGCAGCACGGCCGGTGACTTCGGCCAGGATCGCCGAGGCGACCGCCAGCAGGAAGGCGAACAACCAGCCCATCCAGCTTTGGTCATTGGCCGACAGGTTCTGGTTGATGAATGGCACCAGTACGTAGGCGAAACCCACGGCCTCGAACATGATCAGCATAAAAATCAGGGCAAACACCCAGAACGGTCGCTCCCGGCGGCCACGCTCGCCGATGGTGCGCAGGTAGGATTCGCTTTTATTAAAGAAATCGACGTCTTCCGCGCCGATTTTTTCATAGCGCGAGTAGTACGCGTCGCACAGCTCGCTCTCGGATTTCGGCCAGCCATAAGCGTCGAGCATCAGGCTCTGCTTGGACAGGCGCGCTACCTTGCCGATCACGGGCACGCCGTGCCAAACACGCATGACGAAATAACCCACTTTTTCCCAATACGCTTGAATCAGGATCGCCGCCAGCAGCGTGGAAATCACCAGGCCGGTGATTAGCTTGTTTGCCCAGAGCAGGGCCGTCAGCGCATTAAAGCTGAAGTCTTCCATGGTGTATGTCCTTGAGTCTTACGCGCGAATCGGCACGAAACGGGTAGTGAAAGCTTCACGGCTGCGCGGGTAGAACAACGCACCGTCCGTGGCTTCGGAGTTTTTCTTGCTGAACACCACGTCGATACACGACACCGGTGCCTTGGGGTCTTGGATGAAAACGCGATAGAGCACCAGGTCCTCACCTTCGTAGGTGTTGGCCACGGCTTTGCTTTTGATCGACTTGCGGTTGCCGTCCTTGTAGCCCTGGACCACTTCGATGAAGGGTTGGCGGTCGACGCTGGCGCCGTCACGCAGGATCGAAACCGGCGACAGCGTCACCAGGTGGCCATTGACCACATTCGCCCACACGCGGTTGTTGTAGCCCGGCAGGTACTCGGTGGTGACTTGGGTGTCGAGCGCCTTGCCGCTGGCGAGGTTGAACACCTTGCCGGTTTCTCGCGGGCGGTCGGCTTCGCAACTGCTGTTGGGCAGATCGTTGGCTTGCGCGCTGCTGACCAGAGCGAACCCGGCCTTTTTCGGCGCGATGCCTTGGGCCAGGGTCCAACGCGTGTCGCTGGCCGGCTGGCCGCCAAAGTCGACCAGGGCGGTACCGGCATCGGCGGGCTTGCTCTCGGCAGCCGGTTTGGTGGTGGCAGCAGGCTTGTTTTTCGGCGCGCGGGCGACGGTGCGCGCAGGCTCGGTCGAGGTGCCGTGCGCCAGGTATTTGGAGTTGTTCTGTTCGGCGTTGACCCGTTTGACCAGCATGTTGCGGTCGGTCACTTCAACGATCTCAACCCGACGGTTCTTGCCGCGTTGCTGCACATCGCTGTTGTCGGCGATTGGCCGCGAAGCCCCCGCCCCCTGGAAAAACATACGCTGCGGGGCGATGCCTTGCTCGGCCAGGATCGACGCCACGGCGCGGGCACGTTGCTCGGACAACCGCTGGTTGGTGGCGGCGCTGCCGGTAGCGTCGGTGTGGCCGACGACCAGAATAGCCGCTTGGCTGTTCTGGCCCTGCTTGGGCGCAAACGCGGCGGCCAATTTGCGGACCTGGCGCTGACCATTGGCGCTCAACTGCGCGCTGCCGGTGGCGAACATGCCTTCATCCTGCACTTGGGCAACGATGCCCGCTTCAGTCGGTGCCGGCGCGCGGGCGTTTCCGCTGGCGACCTCCTGGCTTTGCAGGGTTTGCACCTGGATATTCAGGTTCTCTTCCTTGGCGATCCGCTCCAGTTCCTGCAAACGGTTCTGCCACAAGTTACCCGCCACACAACCGGCCGCCGCGCCCACACCACCGCCGACGATCGCCTTTTTGGCATCGCCCGTGATCGCATACGTCAGGCCTGCACCGAGCAATGCACCACCGGCGCAACCGATGGCCGTGCCGTAGTTTTTGCCGGCGTCGTTAAGCGTCGCGCAGCCGCTGAGCGCCACGGCGCCAGCAAGCAGGCTGATTTTTCGGGTAAAGGAGGTATTCACTTGATGGGTTCCGGCCTTCATGAAAAGAGCCGCCGACCCACTGCCAACGCCGAATACGCGCCAACTGCATCATCCATGAACAGGCCCTGCACAATCGTTGAATGGGGTAAATAGCGCGGGATTGGATCACGTCAGTGATGGCAATTCAACAGCATTTGTAACTCCATGCGTCCTTCAGAACCGTCCGTAGGACGCTCGAAACTTTCTCCAGCCGCCAGCAGTCAGCCATTACATGAAGCCAAGCCCCACTCTTCACAGGAATACACATGACTGCGATCCCCGACTGGGTGCCCGTTACCCCCAGCGTCGCCATCACGCGCTTTACAGTGCTGACGGTCAATATCCACAAGGGCTTCACCGCCCTGAACCGACGCTTCATCCTGCCCGAGCTGCGAGAAGCGGTGCGCAGCGTGGGCGCAGACATGGTGTTCCTGCAGGAAATCCATGGCACCCACGAGCGCCATCCGCAGCGCTACAGCGACTGGCCGAACATGCCGCAGTACGAGTTTCTGGCCGACAGTATCTGGCCGCAGTTCGCTTACGGGCGTAACGCGGTTTATCCCCATGGCGACCACGGCAATGCGCTGCTGTCGAAATTCCAGATCGTGAGCTACGACAACCTCGACATCTCCCAAAGCGGCCATGAAAACCGTGGCCTGCTGCATTGCGTGTTGCGCTTGCCGGGCAGCGGGCAGGAAGTGCACGCAATCTGTATCCACCTGGGCTTGCGCGAGGTGCATCGCCAGCAGCAATTGCGTTTGCTGGAGCAGCGCATCCGCGAGATTCCCGCCGGTGCGCCGTTGGTGGTCGCCGGCGATTTCAACGACTGGCGCCAGCGGGCCGATTTGAGCCAAAGCGGCCTCACCGAGGTGTTCGTGCACACCCTTGGCAAACCGGCGCGCACCTTCCCGGCACGCCTGCCGTTGCTGCCGCTGGACCGCATTTATGTGCGCAACGTGAAGGTTCACAACCCACAGGTGCTGACCACACGGCCGTGGTCCCATCTTTCAGACCATGTGCCGCTGTCGGTGGAGATTGAGCTATGAACGTTGCGGTCGAGCACATCTCTACCGACCAGCCGCCGGACGAAACCAAGGCACGCGACCTGGATTACGGCTGGCAGAGCGGTAATCAGGTCGAGTTGCTGGAGAACGGCGAAGCGTACTTTCCCAAAGTATTCGAGGCGCTGCGCCAAGCCCGGCGCGAGATCCTGCTGGAGACCTTTATCCTTTTCGAAGACAAGGTTGGCCATGAGCTGCAACGTATCCTGATCGAGGCGGCGCAGCGTGGGGTCAAGGTCGTGGTCAGCCTGGATGGCTTTGGCTGTGGCGAGCTGAGCGCGGGGTTTCTCGGTGAGCTGGCCGAGGCCGGCGTGACGGTGCAGATGTTCGATCCGGCGTCCAAGACGCTGGGGATTCGCACAAACTGGTTCCGCCGCCTGCACCGCAAGATTGTGGTGGTGGACGCCACCGTGGGGTTTATCGGCGGGATCAACTTCTCTGCTGATCACTTGGGGGATTTCGGCCCCGAGGCCAAACAGGATTACGCGGTGCAGGTAATTGGCCCGGCGGTGGCAGACTTGCATCACTTTGCCTTGGCGCAAAGTGGCCGCCAGGTGCGCACGCGGCGCGGGTGGCGACGGCGCCAGCAGCGGCCTTCAGCGTGGTCGAGCGAGCATGGCGACGGTCTGGTACGGTTGATTTACCGTGACAACCTGCAACACCGCGACGATATCGAAGAAGCGTATATCCACGCCCTGAGCAAGGCCCAACACCGAGCGGTGATCGCCAATGCGTATTTCTTCCCCGGCTACCGCCTGCTGCGGGAAATCCGCAACGCCGCGCGCCGCGGCGTGCATGTGCAGTTGATCATGCAGGGCCAACCCGACGTGCTGCTGGCCAAACTGGCAGCACGCATGCTCTACGACTACCTGCTCAAAGACGGTGTAGTGATTCACGAATACTGCCAGCGACCGCTGCACGGCAAAGTCGCATTGGTGGATGACGAGTGGAGCACTGTAGGTTCGAGCAACTTGGACCCATTGAGCCTGGCACTGAACCTGGAAGCCAACGTGTTGATTCGCGACCGCGCGTTTAATCAGCAACTGTACGAGCGCCTCGAAGTGCTCAGTAAAAATCACTGCCAGACAATGCCGGAAAACCGCAAGCCACGCCTGTGGTTGTGGCGATTGACCGTCGGCTTCCTGGTGTTCCATGTGATGCGCCATTTCCCCGCGCTGACCGGTTGGCTGCCTGCGCACAAACCGCGCTTGAAACCCTTCGTGCATGAGGAACAGCGCCATGAAAGCTGAGCGTTTCAAGCGTTGGAAGAAGCCCCTGACCATCGCCTTCTTCCTGCTGCTGATCGTGCTGTTCACCCTGCTCGCCCGCAGGATCGACTGGAGCGAGGTGGTCCAGACGCTGGGTGATTTCAAACTGCGTACCTTGCTGATAGCAGGCGCGTTGACCCTGTGCAGCTTTATCGTCTACGCCTGCTTCGACCTGATCGGCCGCACCTACATCCGCCAGCCATTGCGCTGGAAGCAGATTCTGCCGGTGGGGATCATCAGCTACGCGTTCAACCTCAACCTCAGCGCGTGGGTCGGCGGCATAGCCATGCGCTATCGGCTGTATTCGCGGTTGGGCGTGAGCACCGGCAATATCGCCAAGATTCTGGGCCTGAGCCTGGCCACCAATTGGTTTGGCTATATGGCGCTGGCCGGCGCGGTTTTCAGCAGCGGGCTGGTGACCATGCCGCCGGGCTGGAAGCTGAGCAGCGGCGCGCTGCAAGGGGTGGGTGTATTGCTGGTGTTGGCCAGCCTAGGCTACCTGGCGGCCTGCCAATTTTCGAAAAAACGCGCGTGGTCGATCCGAGGCATCGAGATCAACCTCCCATCGCTGCGCATGGCCTGCTTGCAACTGGCGTTGGGCGCGTTGAACTGGTCGCTGATGGCGGCAGTGATTTTTACCCTGCTGCCCGCCAAGTTGGACTATCCGCTGGTACTGGGTGTGTTGTTGATCAGCGCGATTGCCGGCGTAGTCACCCATATCCCAGCCGGGCTTGGGGTGCTGGAAGCGGTGTTTATCGGGCTGTTACAGCATGAGGCGTCGCGGGGCAGTTTGCTGGCGGGGTTGATTGCGTATCGGGCGATCTACTTCATCTGCCCGCTGCTGATTGCACTGGTGATGTACTTGGCCGTGGAAGCCAAGGCCAAGGCGTTGCGGGTGAAGAAAACACCCGCCTGAACGCACTACTGGGATTGGATGATGCTCAACCGCTCGCCGACCACCATCTCGGTGATCCAGTCCACCAGGATCGAGGTGTAGGCCTGTTGGGACACCGGATCGCTGAGGGAGTGGTCAGCGCCATCGATGATGCGGTGAGTCAGGGAATGGGTCTGCTGGCACGCGGCGCGGTAACTCATGATGGTGGCGTGGGGCACATGGTCATCGGTTTCCGATTCGACAATCAGCACATCACCGGTAAACGCCGCACAAGCATGTAAGGCGCGGTTGGTCTCGGCATGCACCAGGGTGCTGCGGTAATCCATCAAATCGACCTTATCCAGATCGCGCTTGGGCTTGAGCCATTCCTGATCGCGGTACAACGCCGGCACACGCAGCGCCAGCCAGCGTACCGGGCGCAGCGAAGTGAGGATTGCAGCCAGGTAGCCGCCATAACTGGTGCCCACGACCGCCACCGCCGAGGTGTCGATGGCAGGATGGGCGAGCAGCCGGTCGTACGCCGCAAGCAGGTCGCGCAGGTTGTCTTCGCGGGTGACGCGGTTCAATGGAATACCGTTGCCAGCATGACCGCGCAGGTCGAAGGTCAGGCACACACACCCAAGGCCGGCGATGCCTTTGGCCCGCTCCAGATCCCGCTCTTGGCTACCGCCCCAGCCGTGCACAAACAACACGCCCGGCACTTTGGATTTAGGGCTCAGAAACGTGCCGCTCATTTGTTCGTCGTCGATATCGATGGAAATGGTTTCACTTCTAGCCGTCATAAGATTTAACCGTCACGTACTTGAGAAGAAAGTCGCTGTTTTCCGCGGGGCCGCGGTACACCTCAATGGCATCCGCCGGTAGCGCTTGGTCCACGTAGGTTTCTACCGAGGACACATGAATGGCTTTAAGGCCCGGGTGGTTGATGAAGCTCTGCAGCGCCGCGACTTCCGCGCTGCTGGCGCCGCCCATGCGCCAGGATTGTTCGAGCACGCCACTGCGACGCTGGCCGTGGCTATCCAAGCCTTGAGCGATGTCGTAGTTGCGCCGTGAGGCATAGAAGCCGGGGTAGGCTTCATCAGCTGCCGTGTCGAAGACCTGCGCTTGCTCGATGGCCAGGCGTACGTCCTCGGGCAGATCGAGCTTAAGCAAGTCTTCGTAATAACCGGGTACGACCAGCAGGTCGGATCCGCCATAGACACCTTCGCCCTCCCCGTCTTCGGTCAGGTATTGCTCGCCGCAGTAACTGAACACGTGATCGCCTATAAAACTCTGGCCCACGCTATGGGTGACCACATCATGCAGGTCCTGCTCCAACACCACGCCTTCGTCGAACAACTGCATAGCCTCAGGCCGCGCCAGCACGTCTTTGAAGGCATCGAGGCTGTGGATAACTTCCTGGCCGCGTCCAGCGCAGGCGTGCACTGGTTTCAGGCGAATGGGCCCGTCGTTGAGCAAACGGGCGGCAGCGGGCAGTGCATCTTCGAGCGCGAATACACTGAGGCCTTCCAACACGACTTTTTTTACCCGCTCGCAGAACAACGGCGACCATCCCTCTGGCGCCTTGGCCTCAGGGCTTAGCAAGCCATGACTGATGGCTTTGGTGCAGATGAAGTCGTGATCGACATAGCCGCCCCACAGATCTTCGGGGCCTTTGACGTTAAGGGCGCGGGCCTGCGCCGGGCCCACAAGGGTTTGCGTGGGCAGTAAATACAGCTCACGGCCAGCATGTTTTTGCGGATCGTAGCTGCCACCGAATTTAAGCCCCAGAATTTGCGCCAGCCAGCGGGCCAGGGCGAGGTTTGTGTCGACTTCATGCTGAGGTGCGCCCTCTCGTGTGGAGTAAGCGACCACCCATTTTTTGCGTTGTGTCGGGGTCATGCGTCCCCCTTGGCCGTCCGGCCATGTGTGTATCAAGAAGGCTGCAGGGATCAGGCCAAAACATGGAGGGGCGGGACCGGTTTGAAATCAATCAGTTACTGAAAAACCGATGGCATTTGGCCTGTTTTATTCTGCACGACAAGGCGTCAAGTGCGCGGCGTTCTGCACGATTCACACGCCAAAACGGCTGCGATAATCACTGGGCGCCAGACCTGTGATTTTCTTGAAAATGGCGCGAAAGGCGCTGGGATCCTGATAGCCCACGGTCCAGGCGATATGGTCGATGGTGCCGTTGGTGAACTCCAACATCTGCCGCGCCTTGCCCACACGCAAGTGCTGGCAGTATTCGGTGGGTTTCAAGCCAGTGGCGCCGCGAAAGCGCCGCAGGAAAGTACGTTCTTCCAACCCCGCCTCTTGCGCCATGGTCGCGACGGACACATCTACAGCCCCGCTGGCTTGCAACCAATGTTGAACCTTGAGAATGGCCGCGTCGCCATGACCAAGGATCGGCGCAAAGTTACTGCCGCACTGGCTGGCGCTGTCGCTGTGTTCGATGACCAAGAACCGCGCGGTGTCGGCAGCGATGCTCGGCCCCATGAGACGGTCAACCAGACGCAGGCCCAGTTCGGACCACGCCATCAGCCCGGCCGTAGTAATCAGGTCGCCGTCATCGACAATAGGTTTGTCCGCCTCCAGGCGCACGGAGGGGTAGCGTGCGGCAAAAGACTTGGCGGAAGACCAATGGGTAGTAGCGCTGCGCCCATCCAGCAAGCCACTGCGCGCCAGCATGATCGAGCCGATACAGACGCCACCGAGTACGGTCCCCGTCGCGTGCTGCTGACGAAGCCACTCCAACAGCGCAGGCGGCGCTTGTTCTTCGGTGAACTCACCGATCGACGGGGGCACCAGTACGGCCATCATCGGCTGGTAGGGGCCTGGGTGGCTGTCGAATACCCTTTTCGGCGAGCCATCGGCACTTACCTGCCAATGGCTGATACGCAACAGCGGCAGTTGTGCAGACTGATGCTCGGCCGCAATCCGGTTGGCCACGCCGAACAGGTCGGTCAGGCCATGCACGGCGGCCAATTGCGCCCCTTCGTAGATCAACACGCCCAGCTCAACAACAGCCATTGTCAGTTTTCCCCCTGTTATTGTCGGTGCAGCCAATCCCCGGCGCCGGCGCCAGCTAAGATACTGGGCCCATCAACCCATCACGAGGCAATACCCATGGCCAAGCAAGCACTCATCCTAATCGATATCCAGAACGACTACTTCCCCCAGGGCAAGTGGCCGCTTGATGGTGTGGAAGCTGCGGCGGACAAGGCTGCGCAGGTGCTCAAGGCGTTCCGCCAGGCAGGTGATGCGGTGATTCATGTGCGCCATGAATTCACGTCCGAAGATGCACCGTTCTTCACGCCTGGGTCACAAGGCGCGCAGTTGCATCCAAAGGTACTGAACGAAAGCAATGAGCCTGTGGTGCTTAAACATTTCGTGAACTCGTTTCGTGAAACCAATCTGCGCGCCTTGCTGGAACAACGCAGCATCACCGAACTGGTGGTGGTCGGCAGCATGAGCCATATGTGCGTCGATGCCGTGGTGCGGGCCGCAGCGGATCTGGGCTACAAGGTCACGGTCATTCATGATGCCTGCGCCACCCGCGATCAGGAGTTCAACGGGCAGGTGATTCCGGCCGCGCAGGTGCATGGCGCGTACATGGCCTCGTTGGCGTTTGGGTATGCGGGCGTGGTGTCGGCGGAGGAGTATTTGAAGGCGCAAGCAGCGGCGGCGTAAACGCTGCTTGCCTGAGTGTTTTAGCGGGTCGCGATAATAAAGAGGCGCGGGAACGGCAGTAACACGGTGCCATCGGCCAGGGCTGGATACGCCTGGGCAATCCGCGCCTGATATTCCTGTAGAAAGGCGGCTTTTTCACCATCGGTCAAAGGCGCAAGGAATGGACGCAATCCCGTGCCCTTGAACCACTCCACCACAGCCCCGTGATCTGCCAACGGGTGCAGGTAGGTCGTGCGCCATACGTCAACGGCAGCGCAGTGCTTGCTCAGCAACTCGTAGTAGTAGCTCGCCGCGTACCGCTCATTGTGTTTGACCGTACCAAGCTTTGCAGACCACTGGCCCTCAGCCGCGACTTCACGCGCAAGCCGGTGTGCAGGCTCATCGAGGTTGTCCGGGGTTTGCACTGCCAGCGTGCCGCCGGGCGTCAGTTGGTTGACCAGATGAGGGTAAAGCGTGCTGTGGTTGGGCACCCATTGCAGCGAAGCGTTGGCCAGGATCACGTCGAATTTTTGCGCGGGACTCCAGGCGCCGATATCGGCCAGTTCAAAGCTCAATTCCGGCAGGCGTTTGCGGGCGTCGATCAACATATCGTCGGAGCTGTCCATGCCGATGACATGTGCTTGAGGGAAGCGCTCGGCCAGCACTTCAGTGGAGTTGCCAGGGCCGCACCCCAGGTCAACGGCGGTTTTCACGTCACTATTTGGAATGGCTGCAACCAAGTCACGGACCGGACGGGTGCGTTGTTGCTCGAACATCGTGTACTGCTTGGCAGACCAGGTCATCGCGGCTTTCCTTGTTCTTTGGAAGGGGCTACAGCCTAAATCGTGTGACCCATGAGGACAAATGCCAGGGCCGGAGATCTTCTATGCCGTCATTTCATCCGCTTCAGAAAACTCATGTACGGATCGCCATTGAGGATGAAGTCTTCGCGCATCCGGCCGTCAAGCATGGGTTCAAGACTGGTAGGGGTGAGTAATTTGTGCTTTGGGAGACGAAACGCCTGTTCATGGTCCGAGTAGGTATACCGTTGGAAATGCAGTGCATTGCCTATCCAGTGGACGTCGTTGTAGAGGTAATGCCAGTTTTTGTCACTGGGCGTACTCAGGTAAAAAACCCCGTTCACATCTCGGGTAATTTCATACATCACAAAATTACTGGAGCTCCATTTGCCGACGTAGCGGTCCATACCCGGATGGTCGGGAATGGCTGGGGCAGCGACGAAATCACTGTCAGTGTAAGGCGTACTCCGGGCCTGCTCGGCCTTGAGCTGAGGGTAGCGTTCGCACACAGAATCGATGCTGTCGACTTTTTCAAGGTCGTACCTGATTTCCATGCCATCCGTTCGGGAAGTGAACTGCATGGCCTCGGGAGAAAAGGTCAGCACCTTCAGCTCAATGGTTTTGGTCGGTAATATCATGTTGATTACCTCCCCATTGTCAGCCACGGAATAAGCGACCACGTTCGTCGGTTCCCGAGTTGATTTCACGCAGTCGAAAGCGTGCATCAACAATTGGCCATCGGACCTGAACTCAGCCACGGTCGTTTGACCTTCGTTCAATGCCTGCATGGCCCAGAGGCCGACAATCAGGTTTTTAGAAGCCTTTGGCTCAGCGTGTAACGCGGTGCAGCCGGCCGCCAAAACGACGGCCAATACGTAGCGCAGCAGTGTGTTCGACACGATGTTCATCCATGACTGTGTGGGTCGGCGGTTCTCAATGCGAACCTACAAACAAAAAAGCCCCAAGAGCAGGGCTCATGGGGCTTTTCGGGAAAGCTTTACGGATTGCTCCGAGCGATATCCTAGAAAGGAATATCGTCATCAAAGCTATCGAAATCCGGAGCCGGTTGCGGAGCGGCCTGTTGTGGCGCCGGACGCGACTCACGCTGTGGCTGCTGGCTTGGCTGTGGACGCGACTGCTGTGGACGCGGTGCCGAGTTGGACATGCCGCCCTGGCCCTGTTGATCGCCTTGTGGACGACCGCCCAGCAGTTGCATGGTGCCTTGCATGTCGACCACGATTTCAGTGGTGTAACGCTTGATGCCGTCTTTTTCCCACTCGCGGGTCTGCAGTTTGCCTTCGATGTAGACCTGCGAACCTTTGCGCAGGTATTCGCCGGCGATCTCTGCAACCTTGCCAAACATCGACACACGGTGCCACTCGGTTTTCTCGACCTTCTGGCCGGTTTGCTTGTCGGTCCACTGTTCGCTGGTCGCCAGACTCAGGTTGGTCACGGCGTTACCGTTAGGCAAGTAGCGAACTTCGGGATCCTGGCCGCATGTACCGACCAATATGACTTTGTTAACCCCACGGGCCATAACGTTCTCCTAAGCTGGGCGCGCTGTCGGCACTGGATTGACCAGTTGCTCAAGCGTCGCGCGATCCAATAATTCGGTGTCCAATTTGATGTAAATGGCCGCCTCTTCAGCGACCACGACTGCATCTGTTACCCCTACGACTGCCTTCAGGCGCTCTACCAGACCGCTTTCACGGATCGCCTCAGGCGATAGCGGCAAACGCAGACTTGTGACGTAGGGAGGTTCGCGCATGGTAACAGCAAAGACCAGCCAAAGTGCAGCAAGCCCGGCGCATCCGAGGAACACAACCGACAAACCGCCATGCTGGAACATCCAGCCGCCCATGATGCCGCCCAACGCCGAGCCAAGGAACTGGCTGGTGGAATACACCCCCATGGCCGTGCCTTTGCCACCCGCCGGTGAAACTTTACTGATCAGCGAAGGCAATGAAGCCTCCAGCAGGTTGAACGCGGTAAAAAACACCACCGTCCCGATCACAAGCGCCCGAAGGCTGTCGCCGAACTGCCAGAAGAATAGTTCAGTGAGCATCAATGTCGCTACGGCGCCCAGGAGAACTCGTTTCATTTTGCGTTTCTTCTCGCCGTAGATGATGAACGGAATCATGGCGAAGAAAGAAATCAGCAGAGCAGTGAGGTAGACCCACCAGTGCTGCTCCTTGGGCAGCCCGGCTTTTTCCACCAGGGCCAGGGGCAAGGCGACGAAGCTGCACATCAGCATTGCGTGTAATACGAAGATACCTAAATCCAGGCGCAGCAGGTCTGGGTGCTTGAGCGTCGGCAACAACGCCTTGCGTGCGACACCCGACTCCCGGTGCTGCAACGTGCCGGTGGAGCGCGGCACCATAAAGGCCACGATCACAATCCCGAACAACGCCATGCCGCCGGTGGCCAGGAATAAGCCGTGCAGGCCAAAAGCACGAGTCAGCAAGGGGCCGACCACCATGGCCACCGCAAACGACAGGCCAATGGTCATGCCGATCATGGCCATGGCCTTGGTGCGGTGTTGTTCGCGGGTCAGGTCAGAGAGGAGCGCCATCACCGCAGCGGAAATCGCCCCAGCACCCTGCAGGATACGCCCGGCGATCACACCCCAGATGGAATCGGACTGCGCCGCGAGCACACTGCCGAGGGCGAAGACGATCAGCCCGAGGTAAATCACCGGACGACGGCCAATGCGGTCGGAAATGATCCCAAAAGGGATCTGAAAAATCGCCTGGGTCAGGCCGTAGGCGCCAATCGCCAGGCCGATCAGTGCGGGGGTCGCGCCTGCCAGATCCATTCCATAGGTCGCCAGTACCGGCAACACCATGAACATGCCAAGCATACGGAACGCGAACACCAGGGCCAGACCGCTTGCTGCTCGGGTCTCGCCGCTACTCATGCGTTCGCTGTGGGGATCGTGCATGGAAAAACCTCGTGTGAACCGGCGGCGATTCTACCAGTCCCATCGATTGAGAGGGTATATGCGGCGCTTTGCCGCGCAGCTTTCATGTAAGGCTGCACCCGGCACTTTGACAGTGTATATTCATCCAGTCTTTAGCCGTATACTCCGGCATTATTTACGCCCGCCGTGCGAGGCCATCTTGGACAAGATCCTGATTCGTGGGGCTAGAACCCACAACCTGAAGAACATCGACCTGACCCTGCCCCGGGACAAACTGATTGTCATCACCGGCTTGTCCGGCTCGGGCAAGTCGTCCCTGGCGTTCGACACGCTGTATGCCGAAGGTCAGCGCCGCTATGTGGAATCGCTGTCGGCCTATGCCCGGCAGTTCCTGTCGATGATGGAAAAGCCTGACGTCGACACCATCGAAGGTCTGTCGCCGGCGATTTCCATCGAACAGAAGTCGACATCCCACAACCCACGCTCCACCGTGGGCACCATCACCGAAATCTACGACTACCTGCGCCTTCTGTACGCGCGGGTAGGTATTCCCCGCTGCCCGGACCACGACATTCCGCTGGAAGCCCAGACCGTCAGCCAGATGGTCGACTTGGTACTGGCCCAGCCGGAAGGCGCCAAGCTGATGCTGCTGGCCCCGGTGATTCGCGAGCGTAAGGGCGAGCACCTTTCTGTTTTCGAAGAGCTGCGTGCCCAGGGTTTTGTACGCGCACGCATCAACGGCAAGCTGTATGAGCTGGATGAAGCGCCAAAGCTCGACAAGCAGAAGAAGCATTCGATCGATGTAGTGGTCGACCGTTTCAAAGTGCGCGCCGACCTGCAGCAGCGTCTTGCCGAGTCATTCGAAACCGCGCTGAAACTGGCGGACGGTATTGCCCTGGTGGCGCCGATGGATGACGAGCCGGGTGAAGAGATCATCTTCTCCGCACGCTTTGCCTGCCCGATCTGTGGCCACGCCATCAGCGAGCTGGAACCCAAGCTTTTTTCCTTCAACAACCCGGCCGGCGCTTGCCCGACCTGCGATGGTCTTGGGGTAAAGCAATTCTTCGACATCAAACGCCTGGTCAACGGCGAGCTGACGTTGGCGGAGGGGGCAATACGCGGCTGGGACAGGCGTAATGTCTACTACTTCCAGATGCTGGGTTCACTGGCGTCTCACTATAAATTCAGCCTTGAAGTGCCATTCAACCAACTGCCGGCAGATCAGCAGAAGGTCATCCTTAATGGCAGTGGCTCGCAGAACGTCGACTTTAAATACCTGAACGACCGTGGCGACATCGTCAAGCGCTCCCACCCGTTCGAAGGCATCGTGCCGAACTTGGAGCGGCGCTACCGCGAGACCGAATCGGCGAGCGTGCGCGAAGAGTTGGCGAAATTCCTCAGCACTCAACCTTGCCCGGATTGCCGTGGCACTCGCCTGCGTCGTGAGGCGCGGCATGTATGGGTGGGTGAGAAGACGCTGCCGGCAGTGACCAATCTGCCGATTGGCGATGCCTGTGAATACTTCGGTGTCCTCAAGCTGACAGGACGCCGTGGGGAGATTGCCGACAAAATCCTCAAGGAAATCCGTGAGCGGTTGCAGTTCCTGGTTAACGTGGGCCTGGATTATCTTTCGCTGGATCGCAGTGCCGATACTCTGTCGGGCGGTGAAGCGCAGCGTATTCGCCTGGCCAGCCAGATTGGTGCCGGGCTGGTAGGCGTTTTGTACATCCTTGATGAGCCGTCCATTGGTTTGCACCAACGAGATAACGACCGACTGCTGGGTACGCTGAAACACCTGCGGGATATCGGCAACACGGTAATCGTAGTCGAGCACGACGAAGACGCGATTCGCCTGGCGGATTATGTGGTCGATATTGGCCCAGGTGCCGGCGTACATGGTGGGCATATTGTTGCCGAGGGTACGCCGGCCGAAGTCATGGCTCACCCGGACTCGTTGACCGGCAAGTACTTGTCTGGCCGCGTGAAGATTGAAGTACCGGCTAAACGCACGCCGCGCAACAAGAAGATGGCGCTACACCTCAAAGGCGCACGCGGGAACAACCTGCGTAATGTCGATCTTGAAATTCCTCTGGGCTTGCTGACCTGCGTGACCGGTGTTTCCGGATCGGGCAAGTCGACACTGATCAACAACACCCTGTTCCCACTGAGCGCAACCGCCCTGAACGGTGCAACCACCCTGGAAGCGGCGGCACATGACAGCATCAAAGGCCTGGAGCATTTAGACAAGGTCGTCGACATCGACCAAAGCCCGATTGGCCGCACGCCGCGTTCTAACCCAGCGACCTACACTGGGCTGTTTACACCGATTCGCGAGCTGTTCGCCGGTGTTCCGGAGTCACGCTCGCGTGGATATGGTCCTGGCCGGTTCTCGTTCAACGTCAAGGGCGGGCGCTGTGAGGCGTGCCAAGGCGATGGTCTGATTAAGGTGGAGATGCACTTCCTGCCGGATATTTATGTGCCGTGCGACGTATGCAAGAGCAAGCGCTATAACCGCGAAACCTTAGAGATCAAGTACAAGGGCAAGAACATCCACGAAACCCTGGAGATGACCATCGAGGAAGCTCGCGTGTTCTTCGACGCGGTTCCAGCATTGGCGCGCAAGCTGCAAACGCTGATGGATGTAGGCCTGTCGTATATCAAGCTGGGACAGTCGGCGACCACGCTGTCCGGGGGTGAGGCGCAGCGGGTGAAGCTCTCTCGCGAGCTCTCCAAGCGCGATACGGGCAAGACTCTGTATATCCTCGATGAGCCGACCACGGGCCTTCACTTCGCAGATATCCAGCAACTGCTGGACGTGCTTCACCGATTGCGCGACCACGGCAACACTGTGGTCGTGATTGAGCACAACCTTGATGTGATCAAGACTGCTGACTGGTTGGTGGACCTGGGGCCGGAAGGCGGTTCCAAGGGTGGCCAGATCATCGCGGTAGGTACACCGGAGCAAGTCTCCGAAATGCCGCAGTCTCACACCGGTTACTACTTGAAGCCGCTGTTGGAGCGTGATCGGGCCTGATGTATGCCCCATAAAAAAGCCCCTGTCACTTTGCGGTGACAGGGGCTTTTTAGTAGCCGGAAATCAGAACTGTGATTGCAGATAATTCTCCAGCCCTACCAACTTGATCAGGCCCAACTGCTTTTCCAGCCAGTAGGTGTGATCTTCTTCGGTGTCGTTTAACTGCACACGCAGGATTTCCCGCGTGACGAAGTCGCTGTGCTGCTCGCAGAGCTCGATGCCCTTGCAGAGCGCAGCACGCACCTTGTACTCAAGGCGAAGATCGGCTGCGAGCATGTCAGGTACGCTGGTGCCCACGTCCAGATCATCGGGACGCATGCGCGGCGTGCCTTCGAGCATCAGGATACGACGCATCAGCGCGTCAGCGTGCTGTGCCTCTTCTTCCATCTCGTGGTTGATACGCTCATAGAGTTCGGTAAAACCCCAGTCTTCGTACATACGCGAGTGGATGAAATATTGGTCACGAGCTGCCAGTTCGCCCGTCAGCAACGTGTTGAGGTAATCGATTACGTCGGGGTGACCTTGCATCGCCCTACATCTCCCTGCTTGAAAGTCTGTAGTTTGAACCATGATGACTCGGAGGTCACGGGACTAACGGCATAAAAGTGAAGATTTCCGGAGAAAAGTAGCGGAAATAACGCAAAAACCGCCCAAATGAGGGCGGTTCTGCTTATCGTTTAGAGTCAGTTAAGCGATACACCCAATGCCTTTGCGATTGCTTCTCCATATGCAGGGTCCGCTTTGTAGAAGTGCGCCAATTGACGCTGAACCACATCATTGGAAACCCCAGCCATTGCACCCGCGATGTTATTGGTGAGCAGGGCTTTCTGATCATCGTTCATCAGGCGGAACAGCGCCCCGGCGTGGCTGTAGTAGTCAGTGTCTTCCCGATGATCGTAACGATCAGCGGCACCGCTCAGGGCCAAGGCTGGCTCGGCGTACTGCGGAGCTTGCTTAGGTGCATCGGCGTAGCTGTTTGGCTCGTAGTTAGGGGCGGCACCACCGTTGCTGCCGAAAGCCATCGACCCGTCACGCTGGTAGCTATTTACCGGGTTGCGCGGCGCATTTACCGGCAACTGCTGGTGATTGGTGCCAACACGGTAGCGGTGGGCATCAGCGTAGGCAAAAACCCGACCTTGCAGCATGCGGTCTGGGGACAGGCCAACACCTGGGACCATATTGCTCGGGCCGAATGCTGCCTGCTCAACTTCAGCAAAGTAGTTTTGCGGGTTGCGATTGAGCTCAAGCTCACCAACTTCGATCAACGGAAATTCCTTCTGCGACCAGGTTTTGGTCACGTCGAAAGGATTCTCGTAGTGAGCGTTAGCCTGGGCTTCAGTCATGATCTGGATGCAGACGCGCCATTTCGGGAAATCACCGCGCTCGATCGCACCGAAGAGATCACGCTGGGCGTAATCGGGGTCGGTACCGGCCAAGCGTGCAGCATCGGCTGGAGCCAGATTCTTGATCCCCTGCTTGGTTTTGTAGTGCCATTTCACCCAGTGACGCTCACCATTAGCATTGATCAGGCTGTAAGTGTGGCTGCCAAAGCCGTGCATGTGACGGTAGCCGTCTGGAATGCCACGGTCCGAAAACAAGATGGTCACTTGGTGCAGCGCCTCAGGGGAGTGCGACCAAAAGTCCCACATCATCTGTGCGCTTTTGAGATTGCTTTGCGGCAGACGCTTCTGAGTGTGAATGAAGTCAGGGAATTTCAGCGGGTCGCGAATGAAGAACACCGGAGTGTTGTTCCCCACGATGTCCCAGTTGCCTTCCTCAGTGTAGAACTTCAAGGCAAAACCACGTGGGTCGCGCTCAGTATCAGCAGAACCACGCTCACCGCCCACAGTTGAGAAGCGCAGGAAGGTCGGGGTCTGCTTACCCACAGATTCAAACAGCTTGGCGCTTGTGTACTGAGTGATGTCTTGGGTGACTGTAAACGTTCCGTAGGCACCCGACCCTTTGGCGTGTACGCGGCGCTCAGGAATGTTTTCACGGTTGAAGTGAGCGAGCTTCTCGATCAGATGGAAATCGTCGAGCAACAGCGGGCCACGCGGGCCAGCAGAACGGGAATTCTGGTTATCTGCAACGGGAGCACCGCTGGCGGTAGTAAGGATTTTATTCTGGCTCATGCTCAATTTTCCTCAGGTCGGACTTAGAACTGCCGGCTAATCGGCTTGGGAGGATTATTGATCAGCAACATGACACGTACAAATTCATTAAATTTCACGCATCAATAGAAAATTACTACCAACAACCTCAACCGCATAGTGCCAAGCCCCTACCCCGAAAACTTGTACAAATCGCGCTTTCGTTACGCGCACAAAAAACCGGGCACTAGGCCCGGTTCTTTGTTACAGCTTGTCGTCTTACTCGGCGCTTACAGCTTCGCCGGCAGTAGCACGATCAACCAACTCAACGTACGCCATAGGCGCGTTGTCACCAGCGCGGAAACCGCACTTGAGGATGCGCAGGTAGCCACCCTCACGGGTAGCGTAACGCTTGCCCAGGTCGTTGAAGAGCTTACCAACGATAGCTTTCGAACGAGTACGGTCGAAAGCCAGACGGCGGTTAGCCAGGCTGTCTGTCTTAGCCAAAGTAATCAGCGGCTCAGCAACGCGACGCAGTTCTTTAGCTTTCGGCAGTGTAGTTTTGATCAGCTCGTGCTCGAACAGCGACACCGCCATGTTTTGAAACATGGCCTTGCGGTGCGAGCTGGTACGGCTCAGGTGACGACCACTTTTACGATGACGCATGGTTCATTCCTTACCAAACTCACGTTCGGTGATTACGACGATCAGGCAGTCGCCTTGTCGTCCTTCTTAAGACTTGCAGGCGGCCAGTTGTCGAGGCGCATGCCGAGGGACAGACCGCGGGAGGCCAGAACGTCCTTGATTTCAGTCAAGGATTTCTTGCCCAGGTTCGGAGTCTTCAACAGTTCTACTTCGGTACGCTGAATCAGGTCGCCGATGTAGTAAATGTTTTCCGCCTTAAGGCAGTTAGCCGAACGTACAGTCAGTTCCAGATCGTCAACCGGGCGAAGCAGGATCGGATCGATCTCGTCTTCCTGCTCGATTACCACTGGTTCGCTGTCACCTTTGAGGTCGACGAACGCAGCCAACTGCTGTTGCAGAATGGTTGCAGCGCGGCGGATAGCCTCTTCAGGATCCAGAGTACCGTTGGTTTCCAGATCAATAACCAGCTTGTCCAGGTTAGTACGCTGTTCGACACGGGCGTTTTCCACCACGTATGCGATACGGCGAACCGGGCTGAACGAAGAGTCGAGCTGCAAGCGACCAATGCTGCGGCTTTCGTCTTCATCGCTCTGACGCGAGTCGGCCGGTTCATAACCACGACCACGAGCTACAGTGAGCTTCATGTTCAGGGCGCCGTTAGACGCCAGGTTAGCGATTACGTGATCGGGATTAACGATCTCGACATCATGATCCAGCTGAATATCGGCAGCGGTAACCACCCCCGAACCCTTCTTCGACAAGGTCAGCGTAACTTCGTCACGGCCGTGCAGCTTGATAGCCAGACCTTTAAGGTTCAACAGGATTTCAATTACGTCTTCCTGTACACCTTCGATGGCGCTGTACTCGTGGAGCACACCGTCAATCTCGGCCTCGACTACTGCACAGCCGGGCATTGAGGACAACAGGATGCGGCGCAGCGCGTTGCCCAGGGTGTGGCCAAAACCACGCTCGAGAGGCTCGAGTGTGATCTTGGCGCGGGTTGGACTGACAACCTGCACATCAATGTGGCGGGGTGTCAGGAACTCATTTACCGAAATCTGCATGGATGCACCTATTTTCTAGCCCTTACTTGGAGTAGAGCTCGACAATCAGGCTTTCGTTGATGTCGGCGGACAGATCACTGCGAGCAGGAACGTTCTTGAAAACGCCCGACTTCTTCTCAGTGTCTACTTCTACCCATTCTACGCGGCCACGTTGGGCACACAGATCGAGAGCTTGGACAATGCGAAGTTGGTTTTTTGCTTTCTCGCGAACTGCGACCACGTCACCAGCACGAACCTGATAAGACGGAACGTTTACGGTCTGACCGTTAACGCTGATCGACTTGTGCGATACCAGCTGACGGGATTCGGCACGAGTCGAACCAAAGCCCATACGGTATACAACGTTGTCCAGACGGCATTCGAGCAGTTGCAGCAGGTTTTCACCAGTTGCACCTTTCTTGCCAGCAGCTTCTTTGTAGTAGCCGCTGAACTGACGCTCGAGAACGCCGTAGATACGACGAACCTTCTGCTTTTCACGCAGTTGGGTGCCGTAATCGGACTGGCGACCGCGGCGTTGGCCGTGGATACCAGGTGCTGCTTCAATGTTGCACTTCGATTCGATCGCGCGCACGCCGCTCTTCAGGAAGAGATCGGTGCCTTCGCGACGAGCGAGTTTGCATTTTGGACCAATGTAACGAGCCATTCTTTACAATCTCCTGGATTACACGCGGCGCTTCTTCGGCGGACGGCACCCGTTGTGCGGGATTGGCGTCACGTCGGTGATGCTGGCGATCTTATAGCCACAGCCGTTCAAAGCACGGACAGCAGACTCACGACCTGGACCTGGACCTTTGACGTTAACGTCGAGGTTTTTCAGGCCATATTCCAGCGCAGCTTGACCAGCACGTTCAGCAGCTACTTGAGCAGCAAACGGGGTGGACTTGCGGGAACCGCGGAAACCCGAACCACCGGAGGTAGCCCAAGAAAGCGCGTTACCTTGACGGTCGGTGATGGTCACGATTGTGTTGTTAAAAGATGCATGGATGTGGGCGATGCCATCAACCACTGTCTTTTTAACTTTTTTACGAGGACGAGCAGCAGGTTTTGCCATGATTAATTTCCTGTCGATTCGCGTGGGCGATTACTTGCGGATCGGCTTACGCGGACCTTTACGGGTACGCGCGTTAGTCTTGGTACGCTGACCGCGTACTGGAAGACCACGACGATGACGCAGACCACGGTAGCAACCGAGGTCCATCAAACGCTTGATTTTCATGTTGATTTCGCGACGCAGGTCACCTTCAGTGGTGAACTTCGCCACTTCGCCACGCAACAGCTCAATCTGCTCGTCGCTCAGATCCTTGATCTTAGCGGCTGGGTTTACCCCAGTGTCTGCGCAAATTTTCTGCGCAGTAGTGCGACCAACACCATAGATGTAGGTCAGCGAGATAACAGTGTGCTTGTTATCTGGAATGTTAACGCCTGCAATACGGGCCATTCAGTGGGACTCCAATTGACAGCTACCTACGCCCCGGAAGCCAAGAAATAGGGCGCGAGATAATATCGCTGTAATAACAAATAATCAACCCGGCAGCGCACTAGCTGCCGGGCTTCAAGCGGATCACACTCAGCCTTGGCGCTGTTTGTGACGCGGTTCCGCGCTGCAAATTACTCGAACAACACCTTCGCGGCGAATAATCTTGCAGTTACGGCACAGCTTTTTCACCGATGCACGAACTTTCATCACCAACTCCTCGAACCTTATGGGTACTCAGCGCAACATGCCGCTGCCGTAACCCTTCAGGTTGGCTTTCTTCATCAGGGATTCGTACTGGTGCGAAACGAGGTGCGATTGTACTTGGGACATGAAGTCCATCACAACCACGACCACGATCAGCAACGAGGTCCCGCCAAGGTAGAACGGAACGTTTGCTGCAACCACAAGAAACTGGGGCAACAGGCAGACGGCCGTCATATATAGAGCACCGAACAGGGTCAAACGAGTCAGAACGCCATCAATGTAGCGCGCAGACTGCTCACCTGGACGGATACCCGGAATAAAGGCACCGGACTTCTTCAGGTTTTCCGCTACGTCTTTCGGATTGAACATCAACGCCGTATAGAAGAAGCAGAAGAAAATAATCCCTGCACTAAACAGCAGAATATTCAACGGCTGACCAGGAGCGATCGACTGAGAGAGGTCCTGCAGCCAGCCCATATTTTCAGACTGGCCAAACCAGGTACCCAACGAAGCCGGAAACAGCAAAATGCTGCTCGCGAAAATTGCCGGAATAACACCGGCCATATTCACTTTCAGCGGCAAGTGGCTAGTCTGCGCAGCAAAGACCTTACGGCCCTGCTGACGCTTGGCGTAGTGAACAGCAATACGACGCTGGCCACGCTCTATGAACACCACAAAACCGATAATCGCTACTGCCAGCAAACCGATAGCAACTAGGGCGAAGATATTGATATCACCCTGACGTGCAGACTCGAAAGACTGCCCAATCGCTCTCGGAAGACCGGCGACGATACCTGCGAAAATCAACATCGAGATACCGTTACCAACACCGCGCTCAGTAATCTGCTCACCCAGCCACATCATGAACATCGCACCAGCCACAAAAGTGGATACCGCGACGAAATGGAAGCCAAAGTCACCAGTGAACGCAACGCCCTGCCCAGCCAGGCCAACGGACATGCCGATAGCCTGAACCAGAGCGAGGGCAACAGTGCCGTAGCGGGTGTACTGGCTAATCTTGCGACGGCCAGCTTCACCTTCCTTCTTCAACTGCTCCAGCTGCGGGCTGACGGCAGTCATCAACTGCATGATGATCGATGCCGAGATATACGGCATGATCCCCAGTGCAAAGATGCTCATCCGTTCCAGCGCGCCGCCGGAAAACATATTGAACAAGCTAAGAATGGTCCCCTCATTCTGTCGAAACAGGTCTGCGAGTCGGTCCGGGTTGATACCTGGAACCGGGATGTGTGCGCCTATTCGGTAGACGATAATCGCCAGGAACAGAAAACGCAGACGAGCCCAAAGTTCAGACATACCGCCTTTGCCGAGCGCTGAGAGAGCACCTTGCTTAGCCATTTATTCCTCGAACTTGCCGCCAGCTGCTTCGATAGCCGAACGCGCACCTTTGGTGGCGCCGATTCCCTTGCCGATAGTGACAGCGCGAGTCACTTCACCGGACAGCATGATTTTCACACGCTGTACGTTGACGTTGATCACGTTGGCATCTTTCAGGGTCTGCACAGTAACGATGTCGCCTTCCACTTTAGCCAGCTCGGACAGACGCACTTCTGCGCGATCCATAGCTTTCAGGGATACGAAACCGAACTTAGGCAGGCGACGATGCAGCGGCTGTTGACCGCCTTCAAAGCCTGGAGCAATGGTGCCACCGGAGCGGGAGGTTTGACCTTTGTGACCACGGCCACCAGTCTTACCCAAACCGCTACCGATACCACGGCCCGGACGATGCTTTTCGCGACGGGAACCCGGCGCTGGACTCAGATCATTGAGTTTCATCGATTAACCCTCTACACGCAGCATGTAGTAAGCCTTATTGATCATCCCGCGATTCTCGGGAGTATCCTGGACTTCTACAGTGTGACCGATGCGACGCAGACCCAAACCTTTAACACACAGTTTGTGGTTAGGAATGCGGCCGGTCATGCTTTTGATCAGCGTTACTTTAACGGTAGCCATGATCAGAAGATCTCCTTGACAGTCAGACCACGCTTAGCAGCGATGGACTCAGGAGATTGCATGGCTTTCAAACCTTTAAAAGTGGCGTGAACCACGTTTACAGGGTTAGTCGAGCCGTAGCACTTGGCCAGAACGTTCTGAACACCAGCAACTTCGAGGACAGCACGCATAGCGCCGCCAGCGATGATACCGGTACCTTCAGAGGCAGGCTGCATGTACACCTTTGAAGCGCCATGGGCGGACTTCATTGCGTACTGCAGAGTGGTACCGTTCAAATCAACTTGGATCATGTTGCGACGAGCAGCTTCCATTGCCTTCTGGATCGCAGCAGGCACTTCACGTGACTTGCCACGGCCGAAGCCAACGCGCCCTTTACCATCACCTACCACGGTCAACGCAGTGAAAGTGAAGATACGGCCGCCTTTAACGGTTTTAGCTACGCGGTTAACTTGAACCAGCTTCTCAATGTAGCCTTCGTCGCGCTTTTGGTCGTTATTTGACATAACTTAGAACTCCAGCCCAGCTTCACGAGCAGCATCAGCCAGCGCTTTCACGCGGCCGTGGTACTTGAAGCCAGAGCGGTCGAAAGCCACTTGCGAGACGCCCGCGGCCTTAGCACGCGTAGCGACCAGCTGGCCAACCTTAGTGGCCGCGTCGATGTTGCCAGTGGCACCATCACGCAGTTCTTTATCCAAAGTCGAGGCGCTTGCCAGGACTTGGTTGCCGTCGGCCGAGATGACCTGGGCGTAGATGTGCTGCGACGAGCGGTACACGCAGAGACGCACGACTTCGAGTTCGTGCATTTTCAGGCGTGCTTTGCGAGCGCGACGCAGTCGAGTAACTTTTTTGTCGGTCATTTGCTATGCCCTACTTCTTCTTGGCTTCTTTACGACGGACGACTTCGTCCGCGTAGCGCACACCTTTGCCTTTGTAAGGCTCTGGTGGACGGAAGTCGCGGATCTCAGCGGCCACCTGACCTACCAGCTGCTTATCAATACCCTTGATCAGGATATCGGTTTGGCTAGGGGTCTCAGCGGTGATGCCTTCCGGCAGTTCGTAATCCACTGGGTGCGAGAAGCCAAGGGCAAGGTTCAAAACCGTGCCTTTTGCTTGCGCTTTGTAACCAACACCGACCAGCTGGAGCTTGCGCTCGAAGCCTTGGCTTACGCCTTGGACCATGTTGTTTACCAACGCACGCGTGGTACCGGCCATTGCGCGAGTTTGTTGATCGCCATTGCGAGCAGCGAAACGCAGCTCACCAGCTTCTTCAACGATCTCAACGGACGAATGGATGTTCAGTTCAAGAGTGCCCTTGGCACCCTTCACCGAAAGCTGTTGGCCTGCGAATTTGACTTCGACACCGGCTGGCAGCTTAACGGGGTTCTTAGCGACGCGAGACATGCTTATCCCCCCTTAGAACACAGTGCAAAGAACTTCGCCGCCGACACCGGCAGCGCGCGCAGCACGATCCGTCATCACACCTTTGTTGGTGGAGACGATAGACACGCCAAGACCGCCACGAACTTTCGGCAGATCTTCAGCGGACTTGTACTGACGCAGGCCTGGACGGCTAACGCGCTTCACTTCCTCGATGACCGAACGGCCCTCGAAGTACTTCAGCTCGATGGACAGCAGTGGCTTGGTTTCGCTGCTGATCTGATAACCCGCAATGTAGCCTTCGTCTTTCAGGACTTTGGCAACAGCTACCTTCAACTTGGAAGATGGCATGCTTACGACGGACTTTTCAGCCATCTGGGCATTACGGATACGAGTTAGCATGTCCGCTAACGGGTCCTGCATACTCATGGGCTAGACGCTCCTAATACAAAAAAATTAGCCTTGCGGCTACATATGTCGCCGAGAATCTCCGAGCGTAAAAAACACGGGCTCAGGCGAGCCGCGTATTTTAGACACACTCCGAAAATGAAACAAGCCCCAAAAGGGGCTTGTTCCAGATTCAAGGTCACCGGCGGTCAGTATCTTGCGATGCAGACCCCCTAGACGCTGAAAGTACTTACCAGCTAGCTTTAACCAGACCTGGTACGTCACCACGCATTGCCGCTTCACGCAGTTTGTTACGGCCGAGGCCGAACTTGCGGTAAACGCCGTGTGGACGACCGGTCAGGCGGCAGCGGTTACGCATGCGCGAAGCGCTTGCGTCACGTGGCTGCTTCTGCAAAGCAACTGTAGCTTCCCAACGCGCTTCTGGACTTGCGTTCAGATCAACGATGATTGCTTTCAGTGCTGCACGCTTCTTGGCGTACTTGGCAACCGTGAGCTGACGCTTCAGCTCGCGGTTTTTCATGCTCATCTTGGCCATGGTCCTACTCCAATCAGTTGCGGAACGGGAATTTGAAAGCACGCAACAGAGCGCGACCTTCATCATCGTTCTTGGCAGTGGTGGTCAGGGTGATGTCCAGACCGCGGAGAGCATCGATCTTGTCATAGTCGATTTCCGGGAAGATGATCTGCTCTTTCACGCCCATGCTGTAGTTACCACGACCATCGAAGGACTTGGCATTCAGGCCGCGGAAGTCGCGAACCCGAGGCAGGGAGATCGACAGCAGACGATCCAGGAATTCGTACATACGCTCACGGCGCAGAGTCACTTTGACGCCGATCGGCCAACCTTCACGGACTTTAAAGCCAGCGATGGATTTCCGAGCGTAAGTCACAACGACTTTTTGACCGGTGATCTTTTCCAGGTCAGCAACAGCGTGCTCGATGACTTTTTTGTCACCGACCGCTTCGCCCAAACCCATGTTCAGGGTGATTTTGGTAACGCGTGGAACTTCCATCACGTTCGAGAGCTTAAGTTCTTCCTTAAGCTTCGGTGCGATTTCTTTCCAGTAAATCTCTTTTAGTCGTGCCATGGTCTTCTACCTAGCAGTGTTCAAGCATCAACCGCTTTTTGGGTCGACTTGAAGACACGAATTTTCTTGCCATCTTCTACTTTAAAACCAACGCGGTCAGCCTTGTTGGTTTCGCCGTTGAAAATGGCGACGTTAGAAGCGTCCAGAGGAGCTTCTTTTTCGACGATACCGCCCTGCACGCCCGACATAGGGTTAGGCTTGGTATGGCGCTTAACCAGGTTCAGACCACCAATAACCAGACGGTTATTAGCGAGAACCTTAAGAACCTTACCGCGCTTACCTTTGTCTTTGCCGGCGATCACGATGATCTCGTCGTCACGACGAATCTTTTGCATGTCGGATCTCCTTACAGCACTTCTGGGGCGAGCGAGACGATCTTCATGAACTTCTCAGTACGAAGTTCACGCGTCACTGGCCCAAAGATACGGGTGCCGATCGGCTCTTGCTTGTTGTTCAGAAGAACAGCAGCGTTGCCATCAAAGCGGATAATAGAGCCGTCTGCACGGCGTACACCGTGACGAGTGCGGACTACAACAGCAGTCATCACTTGGCCTTTTTTCACCTTACCGCGAGGAATTGCTTCCTTCACGGTAACTTTGATGATGTCACCGATACCAGCGTAACGACGATGGGAGCCACCCAGCACCTTGATGCACATAACACGGCGAGCGCCGCTGTTATCGGCCACATCGAGCATGGATTGAGTCTGAATCATATAATTTCTCCGACCCCTAGTCCTTAGACTTCCACAGCGCGTTCGAGAACATCAACCAGCGCCCAAGACTTGGTCTTGGCCAGCGGACGAGTTTCACGAATAGTGACCTTGTCGCCGATGTGGCACTGATTGGTTTCGTCGTGCGCGTGCAGCTTAGTCGAACGCTTAACATATTTACCGTAGATCGGGTGCTTAACGCGACGCTCGATCAAAACGGTGATGGTTTTGTCCATCTTGTCGCTGACAACACGGCCAGTCAGCGTACGGACAGTCTTTTCGGCTTCAGCCATGATCACTTACCTGCCTGCTGGTTGAGCACAGTCTTCACGCGAGCAATGTCACGCTTAACTTGCGAGAGCAGATGAGACTGCCCCAACTGGCCAGTTGCTTTCTGCATACGCAGATTGAACTGGTCGCGCAGCAGGCCGAGCAGTTGCTCGTTCAGCTGCTGTGCGGATTTTTCACGAAGTTCATTCGCTTTCATCACATCACCGTCCGTTTAACAAAGGCGGTGGCGAGCGGCAGCTTTGCAGCAGCCAGGGCAAAAGCCTCACGCGCCAGCTCTTCAGTTACACCCTCGATTTCATACAGGACTTTGCCTGGCTGAATCTGGGCTACCCAGTATTCCACGTTACCCTTACCTTTACCCATCCGAACTTCGAGGGGCTTTTTGGAGATCGGCTTGTCCGGGAATACACGGATCCAGATCTTGCCGCCACGTTTAACGTGACGGGTCAGTGCACGACGCGCTGACTCGATCTGACGAGCGGTGAGACGACCACGAGCTACAGACTTCAGCGCGAACTCGCCGAAGCTGACTTTGCTACCGCGCTGAGCCAGACCACGGTTGTGGCCTGTCATCTGCTTGCGGAACTTCGTACGCTTTGGTTGCAACATTTGGCGTACCCCTTACTTAGCAGCTTTTTTACGAGGCGCTGGTGCTTGTGGTTTCAGTTCTTCTTGGCGACCACCAATTACTTCGCCTTTGAAGATCCAAACCTTTACACCGATCACACCATAAGTGGTGTGAGCTTCGTAGTTGGCATAGTCGATGTCGGCACGCAGGGTGTGCAGTGGCACACGACCTTCGCGATACCATTCAGTACGTGCGATTTCAGCACCGCCGAGACGACCGCTCACTTGGATTTTGATGCCTTTGGCACCAATGCGCATGGCGTTCTGTACGGCGCGCTTCATAGCGCGACGGAACATTACGCGACGCTCCAGCTGCTGAGCTACGCTCTGCGCAACCAGCATACCGTCGAGCTCCGGCTTACGGATCTCTTCGATATTGATGTGCACAGGCACACCCATTTGCTTGGTCAGGTCCTGACGCAGTTTCTCAACATCCTCACCTTTCTTCCCGATAACGATACCTGGACGAGCGGTGTGGATGGTGATACGTGCAGTTTGTGCCGGACGATGGATATCGATACGGCTTACGGACGCGCTTTTTAGTTTGTCTTGGAGATACTCACGCACCTTCAGATCAGCGAACAAATAGTCCGCATAAGTCCGACCGTCTGCGTACCAGACGGAGGTGTGCTCCTTGACGATTCCCAGGCGAATGCCAATGGGATGTACTTTCTGACCCATCTCTTCGACTCCGTTACTTGTCAGCAACCTTGACAGTGATATGGCAAGACCGCTTGACGATGCGATCAGCACGGCCTTTGGCACGTGGCATGATGCGCTTCAGCGAACGCCCTTCGTTGACGAAAACGGTGCTGACCTTCAGGTCATCAACGTCTGCGCCTTCGTTATGCTCGGCGTTGGCTACGGCCGACTCCAGCACTTTCTTCATGATCTCGGCGGCTTTCTTACTGCTGAAAGCCAACAGGTTGAGCGCTTCGCCCACCTTCTTCCCGCGGATCTGGTCGGCGACCAAGCGGGCTTTCTGGGCGGAGATTCGAGCGCCCGACAACTTAGCGGCTACTTCCATTTCCTAACCCCTTAACGCTTGGCTTTCTTGTCTGCCACGTGCCCACGATAAGTGCGGGTACCGGCAAACTCGCCTAGTTTGTGGCCGACCATGTCTTCGTTCACGAGAACTGGGACGTGCAAGCGACCGTTGTGTACAGCGATGGTCAGACCGACCATTTGTGGCAGGATCATCGAACGACGCGACCAGGTTTTCACCGGCTTGCGATCGTTCTTTTCCGCCGCCACTTCGATCTTCTTCAGTAGGTGAAGATCAATAAAAGGACCTTTTTTCAGAGAACGTGGCACTGTCGTATCCCTCTATTTACTTGCGACGACGGACGATCATTTTGTCGGTACGCTTATTACCACGAGTCTTCGCGCCCTTAGTCGGGAAGCCCCATGGCGATACCGGATGACGACCACCAGAGGTACGACCTTCACCACCACCGTGTGGGTGGTCAACCGGGTTCATGGCAACACCACGAACGGTTGGGCGAACGCCACGCCAGCGCTTGGCACCAGCTTTACCCAGCGAACGCAGGCTGTGCTCGGAGTTCGAGACTTCACCTAGGGTCGCGCGGCATTCAGCCAGAACTTTACGCATCTCACCAGAACGCAGACGCAGGGTCACGTAGACACCTTCACGAGCGATCAGCTGAGCCGAAGCACCAGCGGAACGAGCGATTTGCGCGCCTTTACCTGGCTTCAATTCGATGCCGTGTACGGTGCTACCAACTGGAATGTTACGCAGCTGCAGAGCATTGCCCGGCTTGATCGGCGCCAAGGCACCTGCGATCAGCTGGTCGCCAGCCCTCACACCTTTAGGTGCGATGATGTAGCGACGCTCGCCATCTGCGTACAGCAGCAGAGCGATGTGAGCAGTACGGTTTGGATCGTATTCGATACGCTCAACAGTGGCAGTGATGCCATCTTTGTCGTTGCGACGGAAGTCGACCAAACGATAATGCTGCTTATGGCCACCACCGATGTGACGAGTGGTAATACGACCATTGTTGTTACGACCACCAGTCTTCGATTTTTTCTCGAGCAGCGGTGCGTGAGGAGCGCCTTTATGCAGCTCCTGGTTGACCACCTTGACCACAAAACGGCGGCCAGGGGAAGTCGGTTTGCATTTAACGATTGCCATGATGCACCCCTTCCTTACTCAGCACTGCTGCTGAAATCGAGATCTTGGCCTGGCTGAAGGGAGATAACTGCCTTCTTCCAGTCATTACGCTTGCCCAGACCGCGAGCAGTGCGCTTGCTCTTACCCAGAACATTCAGGGTAGTAACACGCTCTACTTTCACGCTGAACAGGCTTTCGACGGCCTTCTTGATTTCCAGCTTGGTTGCGTCAGTTGCAACCTTGAAAACGAACTGGCCTTTCTTGTCAGCCAGAACCGTAGCCTTTTCGGAAACGTGCGGGCCAAGCAGAACTTTAAATACGCGTTCCTGGTTCATCCCAGCAGCTCCTCGAATTTCTTCACGGCCGACACGGTGATCAACACCTTGTCGTATGCGATCAGACTAACTGGATCGGAACCTTGCACGTCACGTACATCAACGTGTGGCAGGTTGCGAGCAGCCAGGTACAGGTTCTGATCAACAGCTTCAGACACGATCAAAACATCGGTCAGGCTCATGTTGTTCAGTTTGCCCAGCAGATCTTTGGTTTTTGGACTTTCAACAGCGAAGTCCTGAACCACGACCAGACGATCAGTACGCACGAGTTCAGCAAGGATGGAGCGCAGAGCTGCGCGGTACATCTTCTTGTTGAGCTTCTGAGTGTGATCCTGTGGACGAGCTGCGAAAGTGGTACCGCCGCCACGCCAGATTGGGCTACGGATAGTACCGGCACGAGCACGGCCAGTGCCTTTCTGACGCCATGGGCGCTTACCGCCACCACGAACGTCGGAACGGGTCTTTTGCTGCTTGCTACCTTGACGGCCGCCGGCCATGTAGGCCACGACTGCTTGGTGAACGAGCGTCTCGTTGAATTCGCCGCCAAATGTCAGTTCGGAAACTTCGATCGCTTGAGCGTCATTTACATTTAATTGCATGTCAGCTTCCCCTTAACCGCGAGCCTTGGCCGCTGGACGTACAACCAGGTTGCCGCCAGTAGCGCCAGGAACAGCACCCTTGACCAACAACAGATTGCGTTCAGCGTCGACGCGCACTACTTCGAGGGACTGCACGGTCACGCGCTCAGCGCCCATATGACCGGACATTTTTTTGCCCTTGAATACACGACCAGGAGTCTGGCACTGGCCAATAGAGCCCGGGACGCGGTGGGAGACGGAGTTACCGTGAGTGTTATCTTGACCACGGAAATTCCAACGCTTGATCGTACCCTGGAAGCCTTTACCTTTGGACTGACCGGTTACATCAACCAGTTGACCAGCGGCAAAGATTTCAGCGTTGATCAGATCGCCAGCCTGGTAGTCGCCATCTTCAAGACGGAACTCCATAACAGTGCGACCAGCTGCAACGTTTGCTTTAGCGAAGTGACCTGCTTGAGCAGCAGTCACGCGCGAAGCACGACGCTCGCCGACAGTGACTTGCACTGCACGATAGCCATCGGTCTCTTCAGTTTTGAACTGGGTGACGCGATTCGGTTCGATCTCAATGACCGTAACCGGAATGGAGACACCTTCTTCGGTGAAAATACGGGTCATACCGCATTTACGACCGACTACACCAATAGTCATGTTGTAAACCTCATGAGTGTACGGGGCTTTCACCCGCTATGGCCGCCCATTTCAGAGCGTTACACGACTAAGACCCAAGTCTTAGCCGAGGCTGATCTGAACTTCCACACCGGCCGCCAGATCAAGCTTCATAAGTGCATCAACGGTTTTATCCGTTGGCTGGACGATGTCCAGTACGCGCTTATGAGTACGGATCTCGTACTGGTCACGCGCGTCTTTGTTGACGTGCGGGGAGACCAGAACAGTGAACCGCTCTTTACGGGTAGGCAGTGGAATTGGACCACGCACTTGAGCACCAGTACGTTTCGCGGTTTCCACGATTTCCTGGGTGGATTGGTCGATCAGGCGATGGTCAAAAGCCTTCAACCTGATACGGATTTGCTGATTTTGCATTGGATTTCAGACTCCGGCTGCTATTCCCACCGAGCGCAATACGCCCGTTAAAAGGAGGCGCAATTCTATAGACGGCCCAGATGGGTGTCAACCCAATAAAAAAGGCCCCCGCTAAGCGGGGGCCTCCTCAAAACATCAGAGCTATCTCAGAAGAGATAATTACTCGATGATTTTAGCTACAACGCCAGCACCAACGGTACGGCCGCCTTCACGGATTGCGAAGCGCAGACCGTCTTCCATAGCGATGGTTTTGATCAGGGTGACAACCATTTTGATGTTGTCGCCTGGCATTACCATTTCTACGCCTTCCGGCAGTTCGCAGTTACCAGTAACGTCGGTAGTACGGAAGTAGAACTGTGGACGGTAGCCTTTGAAGAACGGAGTGTGACGACCGCCTTCTTCTTTGCTCAGCACGTACACTTCAGCTTCGAACTTGGTGTGCGGCTTAACCGAACCCGGCTTAACCAGAACCTGGCCACGCTCAACGTCGTCACGCTTGGTACCACGCAGCAGAACGCCGCAGTTCTCGCCCGCACGACCTTCGTCGAGCAGCTTACGGAACATTTCAACACCGGTGCAGGTGGTGACGGTAGTGTCACGCAGACCAACGATTTCCAGTGGATCTTGAACCTTAACGATACCGCGCTCGATACGACCAGTCACAACAGTACCACGACCGGAGATCGAGAATACGTCTTCGATTGGCATCAGGAACGGCTTGTCGATAACACGAACTGGATCTGGGATGTAGCTGTCCAGAGTCTCAACCAGTTTACGAACGGACGTGGTGCCCATTTCGTTGTCGTCTTTGCCTTCCAGAGCCATACGAGCAGAACCGATGATGATCGGAGTGTCGTCACCTGGGAAGTCGTAAGTGCTCAGCAGATCGCGCACTTCCATCTCAACCAGTTCCAGCAGCTCAGCGTCGTCTACCAGGTCAGCCTTGTTCAGGTAAACCACGATGTACGGAACGCCAACCTGGCGGGACAGCAGGATGTGCTCACGGGTTTGTGGCATCGGACCATCAGCGGCCGAGCAAACCAGGATCGCGCCGTCCATCTGAGCAGCACCGGTGATCATGTTCTTCACATAGTCGGCGTGACCTGGGCAGTCAACGTGAGCGTAGTGACGGATCAGCGAGTTGTATTCAACGTGCGCAGTGTTGATGGTGATACCACGAGCTTTTTCTTCTGGCGCGCTGTCGATTTTATCGAAATCAACGATTGCGGAACCGAACACTTCGGAGCAAACGCGAGTCAGAGCAGCAGTCAGAGTGGTTTTACCATGGTCAACGTGACCGATGGTGCCAACGTTGACGTGCGGTAGGGAACGATCAAATTTTTCTTTAGCCACGACAATTAACTCCTTGCCTAAAGGACTGAATCAGCCTTGTTTTTTGGATACAGTTTCAGCGATGTGCGCCGGAGCTGTGTTGTATTTTTTGAATTCCATAGAGTAGCTTGCGCGACCCTGGGACATGGAGCGAACGTCGGTCGCATAACCGAACATCTCACCCAACGGAACCTCGGCGCGAATCACTTTGCCGGAAACCGTGTCTTCCATACCCAAGATCATGCCGCGACGACGGTTAAGGTCGCCCATGACATCACCCATATAGTCTTCAGGTGTAACAACTTCTACCGCCATGATTGGCTCAAGCAACTCACCACCGCCCTTTTGGGCCAGTTGCTTGGTTGCCATGGAAGCAGCCACCTTAAACGCCATCTCGTTGGAGTCGACGTCGTGGTAAGAACCGTCAAAAACGGTTGCTTTCAGGCCGATCAGCGGATAGCCGGCAACAACACCGTTCTTCATCTGCTCTTCGATACCCTTCTGGATAGCAGGGATGTATTCCTTAGGAACAACACCACCCACTACTTCGTTCACGAATTGCAGACCTTCCTGACCTTCGTCAGCAGGAGCAAAACGGATCCAGCAGTGACCGAACTGACCACGACCGCCGGACTGACGAACGAACTTGCCTTCGATTTCACAGTTTTTCGTGATGCGCTCACGATAGGAAACCTGAGGCTTACCGATGTTGGCTTCGACGTTAAACTCACGGCGCATCCGGTCAACCAGGATGTCCAGGTGCAGCTCGCCCATGCCAGAGATGATCGTTTGACCAGTCTCTTCATCAGTCTTAACGCGGAAAGATGGATCTTCCTGAGCAAGCTTGCCCAAAGCGATACCCATTTTTTCCTGGTCATCCTTGGTCTTAGGCTCTACGGCAACCGAAATAACCGGCTCCGGGAAGTCCATGCGAACCAGGATGATTGGCTTAGCAGCGTCGCACAAAGTCTCACCAGTGGTGACATCCTTCATGCCGATCAGGGCCGCGATGTCACCAGCGCGCACTTCCTTGATCTCTTCACGGGCGTTTGCGTGCATTTGCACCATACGACCCACGCGCTCTTTCTTACCTTTAACCGAGTTGATCACACCGTCGCCGGACGCCAACACGCCCGAGTAAACGCGGACGAAAGTCAAGGTACCCACGAATGGGTCGGTAGCGATCTTGAACGCCAGGGCCGAGAACGGCTCGCTGTCGTCTGCATGACGCTCCATTTCCTCTTCCTCGTTATCAGGGTTGGTACCCTTGATAGCAGGAATGTCGGTTGGAGCAGGCAGGTAGTCGATCACAGCATCGAGAACCAGGGGAACACCCTTGTTCTTGAACGAGGAACCGCAAACAGCCAAGACGATCTCACCAGCGATAGTACGCTGACGCAGAGCGGCCTTGATTTCCACGTTGGTGAGTTCTTCACCTTCGAGGTACTTGTTCATCAGCTCTTCGCTGGCTTCGGCAGCAGCCTCAACCATGTTGTTGCGCCACTCGTCAGCCAGTTCCTGCAGTTCAGCAGGGATAGGCTTACGAACAGGAACCATACCTTTGTCGGAATCATTCCAGTAGACCGCTTCCATGTTGATCAGATCGATCTGACCCTGGAAGTTGTCCTCGGAACCGATAGCCAGTTGGATTGGCACCGGAGTGTGACCCAGACGCTGCTTGATCTGACCGATCACGCGCAGGAAGTTGGCACCAGCACGGTCCATCTTGTTTACGTAAACAAGACGTGGAACGCCGTATTTGTTGGCTTGACGCCATACGGTTTCCGACTGAGGCTCAACACCCGAAGTACCACAGAACACAACGACAGCGCCATCGAGTACGCGCAGGGAACGTTCAACTTCAATGGTGAAGTCTACGTGGCCCGGGGTATCGATTACGTTGAAGCGATGCTCGTCTTTGTACTGCTTCTCAGAACCTTTCCAGAAGGCGGTAATAGCAGCAGAAGTAATGGTAATACCACGCTCCTGCTCCTGAACCATCCAGTCTGTGGTCGCGGCGCCATCATGCACCTCGCCCATTTTGTGACTTTTGCCGGTGTAAAACAGTACGCGCTCGGTGGTGGTGGTTTTACCAGCATCCACGTGAGCAACGATACCGATGTTACGGTAGCGGCTAATCGGAGTAGTACGAGCCATAAAGCCCTCGCAAAATTAGTGAAGCTAAGATTAGAAGCGGTAGTGCGAGAAAGCTTTGTTAGCTTCAGCCATACGGTGCACGTCTTCACGCTTCTTAACAGCAGCACCTTTACCTTCAGCAGCGTCCAACAGTTCGCCAGCCAAACGCAGAGCCATAGACTTCTCGCCACGCTTACGGGCGAAGTCTACCAACCAGCGCATTGCCAGGGCGTTACGACGGGACGGACGAACTTCAACCGGAACCTGATAAGTAGCGCCGCCTACACGGCGCGACTTCACTTCGACCAGCGGAGCGATGGCGTCGAGAGCTTTCTCGAAGATTTCCAGGGGGTCGCTGTTCTTGCGTTCTTTAACCTTTTCCAGCGCGCCATAAACGATACGCTCGGCAACGGCTTTCTTGCCGCTTTCCATCACGTGGTTCATGAACTTGGCCAGAATTTGGCTTCCGTATTTTGGATCGTCAAGCACTTCGCGCTTGGCTGCTACGCGTCTTCTTGGCATGGATAAGCCCTCAAACGGTCTTCAGGTTCGCTCGGAATCAGTGCCCTTTCGGGACGCCTCCGACCTTACTCTTATCGACTCAGAAAATAAGATGGTTCAGTTTTACAAAAAGCCGCTACTACTTAGGCTTCTTGGTACCGTACTTCGAACGACCCTGGTTACGACCTTTAACGCCGGAAGTATCCAAGGAGCCGCGTACGGTGTGATAACGAACACCTGGCAAGTCTTTTACACGACCGCCACGAATCAGCACCACACTGTGCTCTTGCAGGTTGTGGCCTTCACCGCCGATGTACGAGGAAACCTCGAAACCGTTGGTCAGACGCACACGGCACACTTTACGCAGTGCCGAGTTAGGTTTTTTCGGCGTAGTGGTATACACGCGAGTGCATACGCCACGACGTTGCGGGCAGTTCTGCAGCGCAGGCACGTCGGATTTCTCGACGATACGCTTACGCGGCTGACGTACCAGCTGGTTGATAGTTGCCATCTACTAGCTCCACTGTTGTCTTGCGACGCTATTGTCTTGCAAGAAAAGCAAAAATGGCAGGAACGAATTCCCGCCAAATTTAGGGGTACAAGAGTCTAAAGAGGATCTTGCCCCCAGTCAAGGCAAGGCCCCGACCTCCCCTCTCGTCGAACCGGGGCAAAATTGCCTCGATCCGACGAATGGGACTGCCAGGGCCCAGACTTATTTATTGCAGAACTCAGTTACCGCTTGAGTTCAGCGCTTCGGTCAGTGCAGCTTCCACTTCACTGGCGCTTACGCGCAGCGGCTTGTCAGCATCACGGCGGCGCTTACGCTCGCTGTGGTAAGCCAAACCGGTACCAGCCGGGATCAGACGACCCACGACCACGTTTTCTTTCAGGCCGCGCAGGTAATCGCGCTTGCCGGTTACCGCTGCTTCGGTCAGTACGCGAGTGGTCTCCTGGAAGGAGGCCGCCGAGATGAACGACTCAGTGGACAACGACGCCTTGGTGATACCCAGCAGAACACGAGTGAACTTGGATACGAATTTCTCGTCGCCAGCCAGACGCTCGTTCTCTACCAGTACGTGAGTCAGTTCCATCTGGTCGCCCTTGATGAAACTGGAATCGCCGGATTCAGCGATTTCAACTTTACGCAGCATCTGACGCAGGATGGTCTCAATGTGCTTATCGTTGATCTTCACGCCTTGCAGACGATAAACATCCTGGATCTCGTTAACGATGTACTTGGCCAGCGCACTCACACCCAGCAGACGCAGGATGTCGTGTGGATCGCTCGGGCCGTCGGAGATAACTTCGCCGCGGTTTACCTGTTCGCCTTCGAAGACGTTCAGGTGACGCCACTTCGGAATCAGCTCTTCGTACGGATCGCTACCGTCGTTCGGGGTAATAACCAGACGGCGCTTGCCTTTGGTCTCTTTACCGAACGCGATGGTGCCGCTGACTTCAGCCAGAATCGATGCTTCTTTCGGACGACGAGCTTCGAACAAGTCGGCAACACGCGGCAGACCACCGGTGATGTCACGGGTCTTCGAAGTTTCTTGCGGGATACGAGCGATAACATCACCGATCGCAATCTTCGCACCATCCGCTACACCGACCAGGGCGTTAGCTGGCAGGAAGTACTGAGCGATTACGTCAGTGCCTGGCAGCAACAAGTCCTTGCCGTTGTCATCGACCATCTTAACGGCAGGACGGATGTCTTTACCGGCAGCTGGGCGATCTTTCGCGTCGAGTACTTCAATGTTGGTCATACCGGTCAATTCGTCAGTCTGACGCTTGATCGTGATGCCTTCTTCCATGCCCACGTAGGTCACGGTACCTTTCATTTCGGTAACGATTGGGTGAGTGTGCGGATCCCACTTGGCCACGATTGCGCCAGCGTCGACCTTGTCACCTTCTTTAACCGAAATCACAGCACCATACGGCAGCTTGTAACGCTCACGCTCACGACCGTAGTCGTCAGCGATTGCCAGCTCACCGGAACGGGATACCGCAACCAGACAGCCATCCACTCGCTCAACGTGCTTCAGGTTGTGCAGACGGACAGTACCGCCATTCTTCACCTGAACGCTGTCAGCTGCGGAGGTCCGGCTTGCCGCACCACCGATGTGGAACGTACGCATGGTCAGCTGGGTACCCGGCTCACCGATGGATTGGGCAGCGATAACGCCGACCGCTTCACCGATATTCACCTGGTGACCACGAGCCAAGTCACGGCCATAGCACTTGGCGCAAATACCGTAGCGGGTTTCGCAGCTAATCGGCGAGCGAACAATCACTTCGTCGATGCTGTTGAGTTCGATGAACTCGACCCACTTCTCATCAACCAGAGTGCCGGCAGGAACGATGATTTCCTCAGTACCTGGCTTGAACACGTCACGCGCAATAACACGACCCAATACGCGCTCACCCAGCGGCTCTACAACGTCACCGCCTTCAATGTGCGGAGTCATGAGCAGGCCGTGCTCGGTGCCGCAATCGATCTCGGTTACAACCAGATCTTGTGCAACGTCTACCAGACGACGTGTCAGGTAACCGGAGTTAGCGGTTTTCAACGCGGTATCCGCCAGACCTTTACGAGCGCCGTGAGTGGAGATGAAGTACTGAAGTACGCTCAAACCTTCACGGAAGTTCGCAGTAATCGGCGTTTCGATGATGGAACCGTCCGGCTTGGCCATCAGGCCACGCATACCGGCGAGCTGACGGATCTGCGCAGCAGAACCCCGTGCGCCCGAGTCGGCCATCATGTACATCGAGTTGAAGGACTCCTGGTCGACTTCGACGCCATGACGGTCGATGACTTTCTCTTTCGAGAGGTTGGCCATCATCGCCTTGGAAACTTCATCGTTCGCCTTGGACCAAAGGTCGATCACTTTGTTGTACTTCTCGCCCTGTGTTACCAGGCCCGAGGCGTACTGGCTTTCGATCTCTTTCACTTCGTCAGTAGCAGCACTGATGATGCGGGCTTTTTCATCCGGGATAACAAAGTCGTTAACACCGATGGAAACGCCGGAAATGGTCGAATAAGCAAAACCGGTGTACATCAACTGGTCAGCGAAGATAACAGTCTCTTTCAAACCAACCACGCGGTAGCACTGGTTGATCAATTTGGAGATCGCCTTTTTCTTCATCGGCAGGTTGACGACATCGTACGACAGACCTTTTGGCACAACTTGATACAACAGTGCACGGCCAACAGTAGTGTCGACGATACGAACGTTGCTCACGCTTCCGCCATCACGATCGTTGACGGTTTCGTGGATCCGCACCTTGACCTTGGCGTGCAATGCGGCTTCGCCGGCACGGAACACACGGTCAACTTCCTGCAAGTCCGCAAATACACGACCTTCGCCTTTGGCGTTGATCGCTTCACGCGTCATGTAGTACAGACCCAATACAACGTCCTGCGACGGAACGATGATTGGCTCACCGTTGGCTGGCGATAGGATGTTGTTGGTCGACATCATCAACGCACGCGCTTCCAGCTGGGCTTCCAGCGTCAGCGGTACGTGCACGGCCATTTGGTCGCCGTCGAAGTCGGCGTTGTACGCAGCACAGACCAGAGGGTGCAGCTGAATAGCCTTACCTTCGATCAGTACCGGTTCAAACGCCTGGATACCCAGACGGTGAAGGGTCGGTGCACGGTTGAGGAGGACCGGGTGTTCGCGAATCACTTCAGCAAGAACGTCCCAAACCTCTGGCAGTTCGCGCTCGACCATTTTCTTGGCCGCTTTGATGGTGGTCGCGAGACCGCGCATTTCCAGCTTGCCGAAGATGAACGGCTTGAACAGCTCGAGAGCCATCTTCTTAGGCAGACCGCACTGGTGCAGGCGCAGGGTCGGGCCTACGGTAATTACCGAACGACCGGAGTAGTCAACACGCTTACCGAGCAAGTTCTGACGGAAACGACCTTGCTTACCCTTGATCATGTCGGCCAGGGATTTCAGAGGACGCTTGTTGGAACCCGTGATAGCGCGACCACGACGACCGTTGTCAAGCAGGGCATCAACCGCTTCTTGCAACATACGCTTTTCGTTGCGCACGATGATGTCCGGAGCGGACAGATCAAGCAGGCGCTTCAAGCGGTTGTTACGGTTGATCACGCGACGGTATAGGTCGTTGAGGTCGGAGGTCGCAAAACGACCGCCGTCCAACGGTACCAGCGGACGCAGGTCTGGCGGCAGAACCGGCAGAACGGTCAGCACCATCCACTCTGGCAAGTTGCCGGAACCCTGGAAGGCTTCCATCAACTTCAGACGCTTGGACAGCTTCTTGATCTTGGTTTCGGAGTTGGTTTGCGGAATTTCTTCACGCAGACGGCCAATCTCGTGTTCCAGGTCGATAGCGTGCAACAGTTCGCGGACCGCTTCGGCACCCATGCGGGCATCGAAATCGTCGCCGAACTCTTCCAGCGCTTCGAAGTACTGCTCGTCGTTCAGCAACTGACCCTTTTCAAGGGTGGTCATGCCTGGGTCGATAACGACATAGCTCTCGAAGTAGAGAACGCGCTCGATATCACGCAGGGTCATGTCCATCAGCAAACCGATACGGGACGGCAGCGATTTCAGGAACCAGATGTGAGCAACCGGCGAAGCCAGTTCGATGTGCGCCATGCGCTCACGACGAACCTTGGCCAGTGCAACTTCAACGCCACACTTCTCGCAGATCACACCACGGTGTTTCAAGCGCTTGTACTTACCGCACAGGCACTCGTAATCCTTTACCGGGCCAAAGATCTTGGCGCAGAACAGGCCGTCACGTTCAGGTTTGAACGTACGGTAGTTGATGGTTTCCGGTTTTTTAACTTCACCGAACGACCACGAACGGATCATCTCAGGCGATGCCAACCCAATACGGATGGCGTCGAACTCTTCGACTTGACCCTGGTTTTTCAGCAAATTCAGTAGGTCTTTCAAGGCCTTTCCTCCTGGCGGAGCAGAGAGCGGGCTAAACAGCCCCGCTCTCGATTCGCGTCACGTGTTATTCGGTTTCCAGATCGATATCGATGCCGAGGGAACGAATTTCTTTGATCAACACGTTGAAAGACTCGGGCATGCCCGGCTCCATACGGTGATCGCCGTCCACGATGTTTTTGTACATCTTGGTCCGACCGTTCACATCGTCCGACTTCACTGTGAGCATTTCTTGCAGAGTGTAAGCAGCACCGTATGCTTCCAGTGCCCAGACCTCCATCTCCCCGAAACGCTGACCACCGAACTGAGCCTTACCACCCAGCGGCTGCTGGGTAACCAGGCTGTACGAACCGGTAGAACGAGCGTGCATCTTATCGTCTACCAAGTGGTTCAGCTTCAGCATGTACATGTAGCCAACAGTAACCGGGCGCTCAAACTTGTTGCCGGTACGGCCGTCGAACAGCTGCATCTGGCCGCTTTCTGGCAGGTCTGCCAGTTTCAGCATGGCCTTGATTTCGCTTTCCTTGGCACCGTCGAACACCGGGGTAGCCATCGGAACGCCACCGCGCAGGTTCTTCGCCAGATCCAGGATTTCCTGGTCGGAGAAGGTGTCCAACTCTTCGTTGCGACCGCCGATCTCGTTGTAGATCTCGTGCAGGAACTTACGCAGGTCTGCGACCTTGCGCTGCTCTTCGATCATACGGTTGATCTTCTCGCCCAGACCTTTGGCCGCGAGGCCCAGGTGGGTTTCAAGGATCTGACCAACGTTCATACGCGAAGGTACGCCCAGCGGGTTGAGGACCACGTCGACCGGAGTGCCATTGGCATCGTGCGGCATGTCTTCAACGGGCATGATCACGGAGACCACACCTTTGTTACCGTGACGACCGGCCATCTTGTCGCCCGGCTGGATGCGACGACGGATTGCCAGGTAAACCTTGACGATTTTCAGCACGCCTGGAGCCAGGTCATCGCCCTGCTGCAGTTTGCGCTTCTTATCTTCGAACTTGTCGTCCAGCAGACGGCGGCGATCAACGATGTACGCCTGGGCCTTCTCGAGCTGCTCGTTCAGAGCATCTTCAGCCATGCGCAGTTTGAACCACTGGCCGTGCTCAAGACCGTCGAGGATTTCGTCGGTGATGTCCTGACCTTTCTTAAGACCTGCGCCGCCTTCAGCCTTGTGGCCTACCAAAGCGGAACGCAGACGTTCGAAGGTAGCGCCTTCAACGATACGGAACTCTTCGTTCAGGTCCTTGCGGATCTCGTCGAGCTGAGTCTTCTCGATGGACAGCGCACGAGCATCACGCTCAACGCCATCACGGGTGAAGACCTGTACGTCGATGACAGTGCCCTTGGTACCAGTAGGTACACGCAGGGAGGTGTCTTTAACGTCGCTGGCTTTTTCACCGAAGATGGCACGCAACAGCTTCTCTTCTGGAGTCAGTTGGGTCTCGCCTTTCGGAGTGACCTTACCCACCAGGATGTCGCCTGCGCCAACTTCAGCACCTACATAAACGATACCGGCTTCGTCCAGCTTGTTCAGTGCAGCTTCACCCACGTTCGGGATGTCCGCAGTGATCTCCTCCGGCCCAAGCTTGGTGTCACGTGCCACACAGGTCAGTTCCTGAATGTGGATCGTGGTGAAGCGGTCTTCTTGAACAACACGCTCGGACAGGCAGATGGAGTCTTCGAAGTTGAAGCCGTTCCACGCCATGAACGCGATGCGCATGTTCTGACCCAGTGCCAGTTCACCCATGTCGGTGGACGGGCCGTCGGCCATGATGTCGCTACGCTGGACGCGATCACCCTTGCTCACCAGCGGACGCTGATTGATGCAGGTGTTCTGGTTCGAGCGGGTGTATTTGGTCAGGTTGTAGATGTCGACACCGGCTTCGCCAGTTTCAACTTCATCATCAGCAACACGAACCACGATACGGCTGGCATCAACAGAGTCGATCACGCCGCCACGACGAGCCACGACGCAAACGCCGGAGTCACGCGCTACGTTACGCTCCATGCCGGTACCTACCAGCGGCTTGTCAGCGCGCAGGGTCGGTACAGCTTGACGCTGCATGTTGGAACCCATCAACGCACGGTTGGCGTCATCGTGCTCCAGGAACGGGATCAGCGACGCTGCAACCGAAACTACCTGCTTCGGCGAAACGTCCATCAAAGTGACGTCTTCCGGCGCCTTGACGGTGAACTCATTCAGGTGACGAACAGCTACCAGCTCGTCAATCAGGACTTTCTTATCGTTCATCGTGGCCGAAGCCTGAGCGATCACGTGATCAGCTTCTTCGATGGCGGACAGGAACACGATCTCGTCAGTGACCAGAGCGTCTTTCACCACACGGTACGGGCTCTCGAGGAAACCGTATTGGTTAGTGCGCGCGTAGGCCGCCAAGGAGTTGATCAGACCGATGTTCGGACCTTCCGGTGTTTCGATCGGGCAAACGCGACCGTAGTGCGTCGGGTGTACGTCACGAACTTCAAAGCCAGCACGTTCACGGGTCAGACCGCCCGGGCCCAGTGCGGAAACACGGCGTTTGTGGGTGATCTCGGAGAGAGGGTTGTTCTGGTCCATGAACTGCGAGAGCTGGCTGGAACCGAAGAACTCTTTCACCGCCGCAGCCACTGGCTTGGCGTTGATCAGGTCTTGCGGCATCAGGCCTTCGCTTTCAGCCATCGACAGACGCTCTTTGACCGCACGCTCAACACGCACCAGACCAACGCGGAACTGGTTCTCGGCCATTTCGCCTACGCAGCGAACACGACGGTTACCCAGGTGGTCGATGTCATCGACGATGCCTTTACCGTTACGGATGTCGACTAGAGTCTTCAGTACCGCAACGATGTCTTCTTTGCACAACACGCCCGAACCTTCGATCTCGGTACGACCGATACGACGGTTGAACTTCATCCGACCGACCGCAGACAGGTCGTAACGCTCAGGGCTGAAGAACAGGTTGTTGAACAGGGTCTCAGCAGCGTCTTTGGTTGGTGGCTCGCCAGGACGCATCATGCGATAGATCTCGACTAGCGCTTCCAGTTGGTTGCTGGTGGAGTCAATCTTCAACGTGTCAGAGACGAACGGACCGCAGTCGATATCGTTGGTATACAGGGTCTCGATGCGAACAACCTGAGCCTTGGCGATTTTGGCCAGGATCTCAGTGTTCAGCTCGGTATTGCACTCAGCCAGGATTTCGCCTGTAGCCGGGTGAACGATGACCTTGGCGGTAGTGCGGCCCAGGACGTAGTCCAGAGGCACTTCCAGCGACTTGATACCGGCCTTTTCGATCTGGTTGATGTGGCGCGCAGTAATACGACGGCCAGCCTCAACGATTACCTTGCCATTCTCATCCTGGATATCCAGGACAGCAATTTCACCACGCAGACGCGATGCGATGAGCTCCAGGCTGAGGGTTTCATCCTTCAGGCTGAATACGTTGGTGGTGTAGAAAGCGTCCAGCACCTGCTCGGTGGTATAGCCGAGCGCGCGCAGCAGCACAGAAGCTGGCAGCTTGCGGCGACGGTCGATACGCACGAACACGCAGTCTTTAGGATCGAACTCGAAGTCCAACCAAGAACCGCGGTACGGAATGATCCGCGCGGAGTACAGGAGTTTGCCGGAGCTGTGCGTCTTGCCGCGGTCGTGATCGAAGAACACACCCGGTGAACGATGCAGCTGAGAAACGATAACACGCTCGGTACCGTTGATAACGAAGGTACCGTTTTCAGTCATCAGTGGGATTTCACCCATGTAGACTTCTTGCTCTTTGATGTCCTTGATCGCTTTATTCGACGACTCTTTGTCGAAAATGATCAGACGGACTTTTACCCGCAAAGGTACGGCGTACGTAACACCGCGCAACACGCATTCTTTGACATCAAATGCCGGTTCGCCCAGGCGATAACCGACGTACTCCAGCGCAGCATTGCCGGAGTAGCTGATGATCGGGAAAACGGATTTGAAGGCCGCATGCAGGCCCACGTCGCGGAACTGATCTTTGGTCGCTCCCGCCTGCAAGAATTCACGATACGAATCCAGCTGGATAGCCAGAAGGTACGGGACATCCATGACGTCCGGCAACTTGCTAAAGTCCTTGCGGATACGTTTTTTCTCAGTATATGAGTAAGCCATCAGCGTTCCCCAGCTTGGTCACCTGCTTGTTTGGCCCCTCCGACGGGAGCAGCCAGAAAATCTTGCAAACCCCATGGTTTGCACCACCGCTTCGGGTGGCTACAGCGCGTTAATGGCGGCGACCGAGTCGACAGCCAATAACGGAAAAAGGCCGGTGGCAAGAGCCACCAGCCATCAGCCTTCAGCTTAACGCTTGGGCTGGAGACGCAAAGTCGATGCTTACTTCAGCTCGACTTTAGCGCCTGCTTCTTCCAGAGTAGCTTTGGCTTTGTCAGCTGCGTCTTTCGACACTGCTTCCAGAACCTGGGCAGGAGCGCCGTCAACTACAGCCTTGGCTTCTTTCAGGCCCAGACCGGTCAGTTCACGCACTGCCTTGATCACGTTTACTTTCTTCTCGCCAGCTTCCAGCAGCATGACGTTGAATTCGGTTTGCTCTTCAGCAGCAACAGCAGCAACTGCTGGGCCAGCGGAAGCAGCGGCAGCGGAAACGCCGAATTTTTCTTCGAAAGCTTTGATCAGCTCAACAACCTGCAGAACCGACATTTCAGCTACGGCGTTGAGGATATCGTCTTGGGAGATAGACATTGCTGTATTTCCTGAATTGGGGGACGGCCTACGCGGCCATCGAAATAAACAAAAATACGCGAGAGAAGTCGCTCAGCCTTAGGCTGCGGCAGCTTCTTTTTGCTCGCGAACTGCAGCCAGAGTACGAGCCAGCTTGCTGGTAGCGCCTTGAATCACGCTCATCAGCTGCGAAATGGCTTCGTCGCGGGTCGGCAATGTTGCCAGTACGTCGATTTGGTTAGCTGCGAGGAACTTGCCCTCGAACGCAGCTGCCTTGATCTCGAACTTATCCTGACTCTTGGCAAATTCCTTGAACAAACGGGCAGCAGCGCCTGGATGATCTTTGGAGAACGCGATCAGAGTCGGGCCGGTGAACACGTCATTGAGAACACTGTATTCAGTGTCAGCAACAGCGCGCTTGAGCAGGGTGTTACGTACAACACGTACGTATACGCCAGCTTCACGAGCCTCTTTACGGAGTCCGGTCATAGCGCCTACTGTCACACCACGGGCATCAGCCACGACAGCGGACAGGGCAGCTTTGGCAGCCTCGTTGACTTCAGCGACGATGGCCTTCTTGTCTTCGAGATTAATTGCCACGGGTTTAACTCCTGCTTGTTACCGTTTCATCTGGCCTAGGCCGGATGTCGTTTTGGTGTCTGATTCGGTAAGGAACCGGGAGCACCATCTGCGTAGGCTTTTGGTTTAAGACTTGCGTCGCCTACGGTCTTGGATAGCCCCCGCCAGGCAGGGACCCCAATTTTTTCAATTGACGCAATCGCTTGCGTCAATCTGTGTCTTATACGTCCAGCGAGCCTTGGTCGATGACCAGACCTGGGCCCATAGTGGTGCTCAGGGTAACGCGCTTGACGTAGATACCTTTAGAAGAAGCTGGCTTGATACGCTTAAGATCAGCGATCAGGGCTTCAACGTTTTCCTTCAGCTTGACGGCGTCGAAACCGACCTTGCCAACGGAGGTGTGAATGATGCCGTTTTTGTCGGTGCGATAACGAACCTGACCAGCCTTGGCGTTTTTAACCGCGGTAGCTACGTCTGGCGTTACAGTGCCGACTTTAGGGTTAGGCATCAGGCCACGTGGACCAAGGATCTGACCCAACTGACCTACAACACGCATTGCATCCGGGGAGGCAATAACTACGTCGTAGTTCAGGTCGCCGCCTTTCATTTCGGCAGCCAGGTCGTCCATGCCAACGCGATCAGCGCCAGCGGCCAGAGCAGCTTCAGCTGCCGGGCCTTGGGTGAAGACGGCTACACGTACAGTCTTGCCAGTACCGTGTGGCAGCACAGTAGCGCTACGAACGACTTGGTCGGACTTACGCGGGTCCACACCCAGGTTTACAGCAACGTCAACGGACTCGCTGAATTTGACAGTCGACAACTCGGTCAACAGGGCTGCAGCGTCTACAAAGCTGTAGGCCTTGCCTGCTTCGATTTTGCCGGCGATAGCCTTTTGGCGCTTGGTCAGCTTAGCCATTACACACCCTCCACGTTAAGGCCCATGCTACGAGCAGAACCGGCGATGGTACGCACGGCTGCATCCATATCAGCTGCAGTCAGATCCGCGTTTTTGGTTTTCGCGATTTCTTCCAGCTGAGCACGAGTTACAGTGCCGACTTTAACGGTGTTAGGACGAGCGGAACCGCTAGTCAGACCAGCAGCCTTCTTCAGCAGAACCGAAGCCGGGGTCGACTTAGTTTCGAAAGTGAAGCTACGGTCGCTGTATACAGTGATGATCACTGGAGTCGGCAGACCTGGTTCAAGACCCTGAGTACGGGCGTTGAAGGCCTTGCAGAATTCCATGATGTTCACGCCATGCTGACCCAGAGCTGGACCAACAGGTGGGCTTGGGTTGGCCTGAGCGGCCTTCACTTGCAGCTTGATGTAAGCGGTAATTTTCTTGGCCATGAGGCACTCCAATTACGGGTTCAAACGCCTCGAAAGGCTCCCCGGTTACTTGCGCGTTTATCCCAGTGACGACAAAACCCCACAGCCTAAGGCTGCGGGGTTGGGATGCTTAGCCAGCTAGACCTTCTCGACCTGGCTGAACTCCAACTCTACAGGAGTAGAGCGACCGAAAATGAGCACTGCCACTTGGATCCGGCTCTTCTCGTAGTTAACCTCTTCGACAGTGCCGTTAAAATCAGCAAACGGACCATCTGTAACACGAACAACCTCACCCGGCTCGAACAAAGTCTTCGGCTTAGGCTTGTCACTACCATCAGCAACGCGACGCAGAATTGCTTCTGCCTCTTTATCAGTGATCGGAGCAGGCTTATCAGCGGTACCGCCAATGAAACCCATGACACGAGGCGTATCCTTGACCAAATGCCAAGTACCTTCATTCATGTCCATCTGAACCAAAACATAGCCAGGGAAGAACTTACGCTCACTTTTACGCTTCTGACCATTCCGCATTTCAACCACTTCTTCAGTGGGAACCAGAATTTCGCCGAAGCCATCTTCCATGCCTGCCAGCTTCACGCGCTCTAGCAAAGAGCGCATAACATGCTTCTCGTAACCCGAGTAAGCATGAACAACGTACCAACGCTTAGCCACGGGACACCCTTAGCCAACAATCAAGGAAACAAGCCAACCGAGCAGGGAATCAAGCCCCCACAACAGCAACGCCATAACCAGAACAACAGCCACAACAATCAACGTGGTCTGCGTGGTTTCTTGGCGAGTCGGCCAAACGACTTTACGGATTTCGGTGCGAGCTTCCTTTACCAGTACCGCAAAAGACTTGCCTTTAGCAGTCTGCAAGCCCACAAAGGCAGCCACAGCAGCAATAACAAGCAAAGCGAGCACACGGTACAGGATCGGCGAAGCAGAATAGTACTGATTGCCAACTACGCCTACGACCACCAACGCTACAACAACTAGCCACTTGACGAGATCGAAACGAGAGCTTTGAGCTTCAGCCTTAGGAGTCATCTATGAAGATCCTGTGAAAAGAAAGCCAGACACACCACGCGAATCTGGCAGGTCAGGAGGGAATCGAACCCCCAACCTACGGTTTTGGAGACCGTCGCTCTGCCAATTGAGCTACTGACCTAAAACAAAATCAGGCCGACCATTATGCAGGCCTGAAAAAGACTTTACAACAACCAACCCCAACAGACTTGAGACAACCTGGCAAAACCACCAGATACAAAACACTCAAGCCGAGGCAGCTGTTAAAACAAAGGCAGATATTTTCATATCTGCCTTGTTATATGGAGCTCTTGAGCGGATTTGAACCGCTGACCTCACCCTTACCAAGGGTGTGCTCTACCAACTGAGCTACAAGAGCAAAACACATGCACAACCTGCAAACTTGGAGCGGGTAGCGGGAATCGAACCCGCATCATCAGCTTGGAAGGCTGAGGTTCTACCACTAAACTATACCCGCGGAGCTTGCAGCTCACGCTAAAAATGGTGGAGGGGGAAGGATTCGAACCTTCGAAGTCGTAGACGTCAGATTTACAGTCTGATCCCTTTGGCCGCTCGGGAACCCCTCCTAAGCGAGCCGGCATTTTACATTACGCCGACCTTCTGTCAAGCATTTTCTCATTTAAATTATGAGGTTAGGTGCATTGACGCCGCATCTCATTAAATCCCCCTAAAGGTCTTCACTGCGAAGCGGGCGCCATTCTATGCAAACTATTCGACAGTTGCAATGCCTTCGCACAGCATTATTTTATGTTTTAACTCATTGAATTCCTTAACAAGGTTTTCAAAGGGCAGATCTTCAGCCAGGCGCCGGCTTTCCGGGGCCACCCGGAGCCAGTAACCTTGAGCATCTGGCGTACTCAGCAGTTGAACCTTGACCTTTATATCCAAGCTAGTGAGACGCTGCTCGACAGATTGCGCTTGGCGCTGGTCTGTAAATCCACCAATGTACAAACAGGTATTTTGCGAATCAGATACCTTTGCCCGCTCCCTGCGGATCACCGCATCCGAAGATTCACTCAGCAGACGAATATCCTGCTGAGCACCTCGATAGAGACTCAGAGGAGTAACGTCTTTAGCGCGCAGCGGGGCCTCTTGCTGGTGCCATATGTAGTAAAAGGCGTTGAGGATCAGTAAAAGCAAAAACAGCCAACGCATAAACACCTCAAGATAACGGGCACGCCATCGCCAGACCAACGAAAACCAAATCAGGAACGAGTCGAGCCTGCGGCACAGAGCCCAATACCAAATCAGCATCTCCGCCAGTCAGGAATATACTGAAGTCATCGCCCCAGTAGCTGCGCGCGAGCTCTAGCTGGGTCAGAACAAATCCTCGAAGCATCAACGCACAGCCTCGCTCTACTGCCTCGACTGTTGTACGACCTGGTGAGAGGCACTCCAAAGCCCTTTCAGCAGCGGCATCGCCATACCTTATCTTTCGTGTATGTGTACGCAGCTGATTCCTCATGAGAGACATGCCCGGACAAATAAAGCCTCCCAGGTGCTCGCCATCCTCAGCTATAAAATCTGCAGTCGCCGCAGTGCCAAAATCGAGCACCAAGCAGGCACCCGAGGCCAATTTAAATCCACCGAGCATTGCCAACCAGCGATCCAGACCAAGGCGCTCAAAATCTTCGTAGCCGTTACGTACCCCAGCCACTTCACGAGCTGAAGCAGCACTGGTAACAGCAACACCAAATGTCTCCACAAGCGCTTCAACCAGTTTTTCCGTCTCTTCCTGCGCACGGACGCTCACCAACCTGCAACGCGTCAGCAACAACTCAGGCAGCGCCAGCAGGCTATCAATCAAGGCAGCATCCGAACCTGCAACACCTTCAGCCGAGGCGTTCACCCCGCTCGAATCAAGCACACGCCATTTGATAAAGCTATTCCCACAGTCGAGCTCAAGAATCATCACGCAACCTCAGGCTTAGCTCACCACCACTGTATATTTTCTCAACACCATCAACACTCAAACGCAAAGCACCTTGACGATCAACACCCAGCACCACTCCATCGACCTGGTTGACACCGGCTATAAGCGACACAGCCCTCCCCTGCCAAGCGTGATTTTTCTCCCACTCATTCTGAAGCTCGGCAAAACCTAGCACCCGGTGTCGACCCAAGTAGCCTTGCAACTGCAAACCCAGCCGGGCAATCAGGGCGTTTCGATCAACAGGAAAACCCGTCTCTAACTGCACTGATGTCCATTGCTGATCAACCTCGTCAGCCTTCTGCATATTGACGTTGATGCCTATTCCAAGGACAACGTGACAGATATCAGCAGGATCCCCTACGAGCTCCAGCAAAATCCCGGCAATTTTCTTTTGCCCTACGAGAACGTCGTTTGGCCATTTTAAAGTCGCAGTCTGAACTCCAGACTCACGCAGGGCTTGCATGACCGCCAATCCAACCACAAGACTTAAGCCTTCCAACTGCCGAAGACCATCCTCAATACGCAATACAAGGCTGTAATAGACATTCTGGGCAAATGGACTGACCCACTTTCGACCACGCCTGCCTCTTCCCGCCGTTTGCTGCTCCGCAAGCACCAGAAAGGGCGTCGCGCACTCAACCCCAGCAAGACGCAAAGCTTCGGCATTTGTTGAGTCAATGGAATCGTAGATATGGATAGGCCATGCTAAATCAGGGGCATGCTGCTCAATTTCCGCAGCACTCAAGAAAACCAATGGGGATGCTAATTGATACCCCTTTCCACGAACCTTATGAACAGGCAGATTCAATTCGGCCTCAAGGTGCTGGAGTTGCTTCCAGACAGCACTGCGACTGACGCCCAGGGCGGCGCCAAGTGCTTCCCCGGAATGAAATCGGCCATCTTTCAGAAGTTCTAACAACGTCAGCATGCAAGTATCGCCTCACAATGAGGAACGCATGATAGCCATGCGAAAGACCATTGCATAGAAAGGCAGGCGTTTAGCCCTGAAGGCGTCCATGAGAAAACCTGCCGGCACTTTCCGCCCGCCCAAAACAAAACCCCATCTGCTTTCGCAAATGGGGTTTCGGAATTTAATCTTGACGATGACC